>JBAWYZ010000001.1:0-40522 GCA_037143255.1 Leptolinea sp.
GTAAAGGGGGTAGGGGGATTCACGCACTGCCAGAAACGTGTCCCCAGCGCGGGACAGAATCCCCCTCTGGAAAAGTACATCCACACCTGTCCCGGCGTCCTATCGGGAGAACGCAAGCAGCCAACCCCCCTCTGCGAAGCGCTCTTTAGGGTTCGGACGGAAAAGCGCCGTCCAACCCTTGAAAAGGACATCCAGGGCAGGTGGGGGCAAATCTGGGTAGTCCCCCTTTCCCTACCGCGAAACCGAATCCCTTTATTTTATATTAATTACTTTATGCCTGAGCAGTTACACCTTCTTTTTATTTGATAATGACGGTTTCAAGAATCCGGAAAGCAGATTGTTGATATCTTCTTCCGGAAGCGAATATACAGATTTTTGATATGCTGCGGTTTCCTTGAGGAGATAGGCAATTTTATTCTCCGCTTCGCTCTTGCTTGCGGAGTCCTCAGGGTGATTCTCGATAGAAAACTCAATCAAATCTTGATCTCTGGCGATAATTTTGATCTTACCGGCCGATACCAACCAGGCGATTCCTGCTGAAATGGTTTCTACCCTGGCATTAACCGCTTGTGCCAGGTGATTCATATTGGCCAAACCATTTCTATTAGAAATTGCATATTGAATCAATCCGGATAAGTGTTTTAGGAATCCCTGTGGGGATAGTGTGGCAGGTGCGTCAAATGCCAGAATCACCTTTTTGGGATGGGTGGATTGGATAGCCTTTTCCAGAATAGAAGTGGAAGAAGGTATCGATGCCATAATCAGGTTTTCAACCGGACTGAGCTGTAATCTTCCGGCTGAGTCTTCCTGGCTCAACACAGGTGGTTCTTGGAAGACAAGATAATTCAATCCAATATAATTATTTTTGGCTTCTTTCAGTGGATTGACTGATCTGCGTAAATCCTCGATTTGAAATCCAGTAGAGGGTGTAAGCCGAATCTCTGCATCTTCTACAGGTTGAAAATCGATCCATTCTGCCTGCAAAGTAGATTTACCAAGGTATTTGTTTTCTCTCAATGAGAATGCCAGGTCAAACCGACCGGATGGAACGTGTTCAATATCCGCCCCCCACCAGACTGCGGGAATGGATTTCCCCACTTGATCTTCCAGAATAAACTTGTAGTGTTCTTTGCTGCGCCCCATGGATTTTGAGGAGACGATTTGAACGGAGCGCATACAAAAAATTAGGGACGGATTTCCGTTTCCAAATGGAGAAAGTCTATTCAATTCTGTGAATAAATTGGCAGTGATGGAAGAAATTGCAATTTCTGTGTCGATTTCGAGGGCTGGCGGAGCGATCGTCGCTAATCCTTTTTCTTTCGCCCAGTTATTTAATGAACGCCGAAACTCGGGCAGATTTTCGGCTGACAGGGACATGCCGGCCGCCATGGGGTGGCCGCCGAATCCGTTGAGCAGATGACCTGAAGCAGTAATGGCTTCTGTGATATTGATTTTTGCAACTGACCGGGCAGAACCGCTCAGCACACCGTCGGTAGATTCATTAAATAAGATGGTTGGGCGGTTAAATTCACTTACCAGGCGGTTGGCAGCCAGTCCTAATACACCACCTGGCCAGGTTGGGTTTGCCAGGACGATAATCGGGTCGTTCCACACATCGGGCTGGTGGTTGTACTGTTCCATTGCCGACTGTCCAACCTGATTACTAAGCCAACGGCGGTCGGCATTCAATTGCTCTAATTTTTGTGCTATTCCTGGTAATTCAGACAGGTCTGAATCCATCAGGAAACACACAAGCGGATTGGCATCGCCTAATCGGCCAAAGGAATTTAAACGCGGCGCGATGAGGTACCCAACCGTTTGTTCATCCATAACAATCGATTTCAGATTGGCGGCGGTCATCAATGCCTGTATCCAGGCGCGCGGCTTCTGTGTAAGTCGTTGTAATCCCAACTGCGTAATCAGACGGGCGTCTTTCTGCAGAGGAGCCATGTCGGCAATCAATCCAAGCGCAGCCAGATCAATACTCTGAAGGGCGATCTCCTCCAGGTTTTTCTTCCGACAAACGGCAAGCATAAGTTCAAATGCTGTGGCGCTGCCCGAGAGCGTTGCCAGCGGATGTTCATCCGGAAGCCGGCGGGGGTTGATGCAAGCTAGAGCTGGCGGGAGGTCCTCCGGCAAGGTGTGGTGATCGGTGATGATGACATCTACTTGATGGGCGTTCGCGTACTGAACGGCAGCATGAGCTGAGATGCCGGTATCGCAAGAGATGAGAAGCTGAATCCCTTTCTGTAAAAACACCTGCAAAGATGGGATAGCGATGCCATGCGATTCTTTCTCGCGAACAGGGAGGTAATGATGGGCTTTTCCTCCCAGCCTGGTTAGACACTCCACGAGGATGGCGGTCGAGGTTTGGCCATCCACATCAAAATCGCCCCAGATGCCGATCACTTCGCCAGATTCTAGCGCCTGAAGAATGCGGTTAACCGCTGGTTTCATATCCGGTAAATCAAAAGGATCTGTCAGGTTTTTTGGGTCTGGTTCCAGGTATCTGGAAACCTGCTGAGGAGACGTAATTCCCCTTTGGATCAAGTAGTTGGCCGCGATTCCGTTCTGATTGACAGAGGCCAGTAGTTCAGCAGGGGCATCAAGAATAGGCTGGATGTGCCATTCGCGCTGCTGCATAATTAAAAGGCGATGCCTTGAATCTCTTCAAAATTGATATCCAATGCGGTTTCACTCTGTTCGATATCATCTTCCTCATCATCCAGATTACCTGCGCTTATCCCCCGTTCGCATAAGGAACGGTAACGGCAGAACCGGCATTTTTCAGGATTACTGGTAAGCGGGTAAATTTCAAGGTTCATTTGTTTGATTTCAGAAACCAAACGGGTTAATTGATTATGGGTCGCTTCCAGCCAGGTTTGGTCAAATGTAAGCGGGATGGATTTTTCAGGGAAAGCCGGAAACCAGTAGATCATGCTTACTTGGGCCGGTTTAAATAGTTTGAACTCATTCAAAGCGTTGCCGGCGTTGATCACCAGATAAGGGTAGACTAACGACTGAATTCGCTTGAGAAAATTTGCCATACGGGGTGGTTTGTGGGATGTTTTCCAATCCACAATAACTGCCCGCGTATTCTTTTCAACGGCCAATAGGTCGATTTTCGCGGCCAGGCGGTATCCTTCAAATGGCATGGAGAGGTATATCTCCGGCTTCCGATTAACTGGCAAGTTGGAAGGTGGTTGGGATAAAAACGCATCCCACCAGGACTGGAGATCAGCATCCTCAATCCTTCGGGAGATTTTATTTTCAGGAATACCGAGATAATATTGTTGTACCATGCGATGGAATTGTGACCCCAATTGGATAAGGCGGTTTTGTTCTTCCACCGGCTCGCTGATGGGCGCCGGCCAGGTAATGTGCTGCACGTACTTTAATTGAAAGCGGCGCGGGCAGTCAATAAAATCCTGTAAATTGTTTTGAGTGAATGCAAAATCAATTGGTAGCAGCATGAGATTCTCGATTCAAAAAATCAGCCAATTCGGCAACTGGAAGGGACAATGTTTGATCGCCTCTTTTGCCGGTATTCCAGGTGATGATCAATTCTTTTTTTGCACGGGTAATCCCAACAAATAAAAGGCGCAGTCGCTCAGCACAGTATTTTCGACGGGCTTCCAGTGTTGCTTCACCGGGGGAGGCTAAAAAGGCCAGCGGGTCTTTTGATGAGAAGCGCAGCAATCCATCTACAGCCTCGGCAGGAAGATTTATTTTATTTACCAGAAACCATTTTTCAGAAATATATTGATCCCCTTCCTGAAGGGAAGGGAAATCAAAATTATTCGCTGAAAGGATGTAAACTCGGTCCCATTCCAACCCTTTCGCTTTGTGAATGGTGGTAACCAGAACTTTCCCTTTGTATAAATCTGGGTTAAAATTTAAGTCCTCATCACTGAACCCGGCCAGTTTTGTCTGGTTTTTTGAAATGTCATCCAGTTCTCCCGAGAACTCCTTTAATCCCCAGCCGGGATTGCTGCGCGCGCTTTTCTCCATTATGACAGCCAGTTTTTGTGCCAGAGCCAGGTCAGCCGGTGTTTTGAAAACATCCTGCGAGATAGTCAGGATTAATTGATCAACTGGGAGAAGAACTGCTTGCATCCAGCGCTTGGCCAGTGTTCGAAAAGTGGATAATTCCACCTGTAACTCAGTGGATAAACCGGTGATTTCAGCAGTTTTCAGCCAGTTGTTTTCAGGAGTTGGCGCCAAATAATTTTCCAAAAATTCACACTTAAGGATCAGGCGGCTGATCAATACTTCTCTCGCATTATCTTTCCCGGCTTCATCCGGATTTTGAAAACGGTAGTACAACCGGTAGACATCATCTAAATTGCGGTGGGCAAATGGCTTGAGGAAGAATTTGAAGCAGGCTGATATAAATTCAGCGGCTTTGCGGGTTGGCAAGCTGACTTTTAACATCTCAATCGGTTGCACGCCTAAACCCCGTAATATGTCGGAAATCTCACCGCCACGTTCATTACTGGCAACGAGTATGGCAGCCGTTTCATTCGGGTGAATATTCAACCAATTTTTTACATTGTTGCACACCTTCTTTTTTTCCTCTTCCGATTCATGGTTGCGGATATCAATATAGATGTTATTGGGTGAATCAGGCGGGTTAGGTTGTGGATCACCCAGATCTGTAGGCTGAATTAGCGGCCGCACCAGTGCATCGCGCAGCGATTCCACCGGATGTTCCTTCTCAACCCATTCGACCAGATGATTGGCAAGCTGAATAATCTTTCGGGCTGACCGGCCTGAATTCGGCAGTTCCCGGCAGATCACGTCCGGCTCTTTTAGGAAATTTACCAGAAATTTTGGATCGGCTGTGGTAAATGTTTCATAAATCGCCTGGTTGGGATCGCCCACTCGAACCCAATTTCCACTGTCAGCTGATAGCAGGCGCAGGATGGTCTCTTGCATGCGGCTGCTATCCTGGGCTTCATCTTCGAGGATAAACGGCCAGCGATATTGCAGGCGGGAAAGATATTCTGCATCGGTTTGCAGGCAGCGCAGCGCCAGCCGGATGAGATCATCAAAGTCCAGCGCGCCGCGCATATTCAACGCCAGTTGGTAGTCAGCATAAATATTGGATGCCATCTGAAAAAGCGGCGAGGCGCTTTGACCGGTTTGATCCACAATTTCCTGAGCAGTTAATCCAAGGTCTTTTGCTTGACTGATGAATTCCTTCGCGATTGTGACCAACAGCTTTGACCATCCGATATCTGCTTGGAAAGATACAACATCCGGATTTGACCATTGTTCAATAAAATCCGGGTGACCGCGCCGCCAGGCATCCACTTTATCTTGCAAAATACGGGTGGATTCGCCTTCATCTTGAATACGGAAATCAGCGGGCAGCCCGGCTAATTCCGGTCGTTCACGGACAATTTCATTGGCCAGGCTGTGCAGGGTTCTCACCCGATAAGCGTAGTTTCTGGGAAGTCCAAAACTACGCGTAAACTGTGAAATACGTTGCGAGAAGTTATCAACGGCGCTATTCACCAAAGTGACGACTAGAATTTCCTGGTTGTCACCCAGTTTTCCCTGTCGGATAAGATCGGCAGCCAGCAGGGAGAGCGTGAATGTTTTTCCACTGCCTGGCACCGCCGATACGCCCATCTTGCCGCCGGAGTATTGGAGAATTTCCTGTTGGGCTCTGCGCAGATCAGGCATCATAGATTTCAATACCTCCCGGATGGTACCGCAAAAAGCGGTTGAGCGCCTGTAACAGCGGGCCGCGGGGTTCAATGCCTTGTTCGTCAACCAACGCCACGAAGATATCCACTTCACCTTTGCAACGGCACAAAAGGCCGCCGGTTAGCGCAACAATGGTATTCTGGTTATGGGCAACTTCTGCAGCATCCGTCCACTTGGCGCCGGGAGGCCAGTTACGGCTTAAGACCACCGGATGCGTCAATGGCTGGTTGAGGCGCTCCCACCAGCCCGAACTGCCTGGATCGAGCCAGAATTGATGTTTTACGGGTTGGTTGCGCATCAAGAAGGTGAAGGCGGGGGAGAGCAGGACGGCATCGGAGCGATTTTCTTGCCAGGGAGGGAGAAAGAGAGACCCGGAAAAACCGTTTTCTAGCTGTGAAAGGTAATTTGCATTAGCTGTTTCTTCTGGATTTGCAGACCGGATGACTTCAATAAATTGCCGGGCGGATTCGATCAGGCGGTCGGTGGCATCGGCCATATCGTAGTCAAAATGAAACCCAAAGCCCTTTTGGGAAAGCAGCTCCCCAAAACAACGGCTGAAAAAGATGCTCAGGTCATCCGGCGGGTTTTCACGCGCCTGAAGAATCCAGTTGCGGAGTATCTCGTATTTTTCGCCTACTTGAAAGGTGATACGTTCATTCATAGGAGAACCCACGGTTGAGAACGGCCGCAGTGGGATTGTGCCAGGTTTGCCAGAGAATAATGTTTGTTTAAGTAAGTCCGCCCGGATGAGGTCCAGCTCATCAATTGCTGCCAGCAATGCAATTCTGAATTCATCTGGCGAGACCGGCAAATTCCATTGCGGGTAAACAAGCTTCGCCAGGGTAACCAGGCAGCGCACAGCGGGCTCGATGCGTAGTTCACGTCCTGGCCGGTGGGTGGTCAGCGCAATTTTATTTTCAGATAAACGGGACGCCAATGAAAAGCGCAGCGAATCGCCAATAAACGGAGATAAAACGGCAATTTCACCGGGTAGAGTGCCGTTTTGTACTAAGGAATGGATACGGCCTGCTACTGCGTCCAACATCTGGGTATAAAAGCGTGAGTAATGCAGGGCAATCCCCGCCAGGTGGATAGGCGGATGGGCTTCTTCCTGAACTTCCATGCGTAGGTTTTGTGCCAGCAAAGTGCGAAACTGGCTAATCGGTTCTGGGGTGCAAACTTGTTCGGAAAGGTGAAAAGTTTTTTCTGTCAATTCGGACAACCGGGCGGCAGATTGCGGATCTGCCCCGAGGAAAGAACGGTAACCGGCGTGATCGTCATATATCAACAAGGCGCTGTCCATTTCAGGCAGCCAATCACGGATAATGTCATGCGCGGATGGATAGTCTTCTTCTACATTGTCGTAGATCAGGTGGCGGTATTGTTGGCAGAGATAATTTCTGCAAATTGGATCTACCCATAGAATTTTATTAAATATTTCTAATTGGAGCGAAAAATCTAAAAGAGAGTGTTCGTAGCAGTATTCCCTGAATTTTACGGCGCAGTCCTGAGCCTCATCAAAAAAGCGAGCATCGGATTGATTGCCGTTCCAGGCAGCGCGCAACTTGCCAGCAATTTCGGTTGGCGGAAACCCGACAACCGCCGTCTTGTTCAAGTTGTCAAGAATCTGGCCGTGCAGGCGGGCTGGTTCAATGGAAAGGCCGTCAAAGGCGCCTTGCTCCCGCAGCGGGTCGACCACCTGACTCAGGAAGTATTGTGTGGTTTCAATTGTGAGAAATTGCGGAGGTTTTTCCGGGTGGGTAAAACCTGTCTGGTCTGTAACCAATGGCCAGAAAAGGTCTACCATGCGGCGCGCCAGACCACCGATGGTGAGAACAGAAACCTGACCACCGGACGGAAATGCCGCAGAATTGCACAACAGGTTGTATGGACGGGCGAGTGGACGCTGCGGAACCAGCACCAAAATCGATTCGGCTGGTACGCCGGATTGGATTAACTTCAGCAGGCAGGAACCGCCGACAGTCGTTTTCCCGTTACCGGCATCTCCGCGTAAAAACACTTTTTTACCCGAGGCTGCGTCCGCAATGTGGTGTTGGTCCTCTGTCAGGCTGATATGGTTACTCAAAATCAAAAGAAGCCCCGTTTCTACTAAGTTTCAATGATTGCCGGTTTATTTATTCCAGAAGGCGATCTCGTCCATGCGCACTGTGAAATTGCTGGTATTGGATGAGGCAATGAATGCACCGAATAATCCCGCTTCGATGAAAGTCGATTCTTTGGTTTCTTGCAGCAGCTTTCCGTTGGCATAAAACGCATAACGGTCGCCCTGCGCCAGAATACCAAGGCGGTTCACCTGATTGGAGCCTTGCAGAATTGCCGGATTGGGCGTCCAGGGGATGAGGGTACCTTGCTGATTGTAGATACGCAAGAGGAATTGGCCATCACAGGATAAGCCGAAAAAGTAACCATTTTCGAAATTAGGCGCGCGGTAAACAAGGCCGTAGCGATCTAAGCCGCTACAGGTTTCCACCTTAAAGGTGGCTTCCAGATAGAAATTCTTTGGCTTGGGGTATGAGAGACTCCAGCCAGTCCAGCCGTTGGGATTCTTGGCGGTGAGGGCCAAAGCGCCGCTGTCATAAACAAAGCGACTCTGAGCATCTTCATATTGGTAGAAGTTGTTGTTGGCTTTGCTAAAGTCTTCCTTCCAGTCCGGGGCGCCAAGTTTTATGCGTGGGTCATCCGGGGAAAGAGTGGGCGTCATGGTGATGGTGGGTGTAGGGGACTCTGTTGCCGTAGGCGGCGGATCTTGCGGACTGGGGGTTGCGGCATTGGAATCTTCTGTGGCCGGGATTTCGGTGGCGGTGATCAGCTCGATAGGCGCGGTAGTCAACTGCTGGCTGACTTCGGTGGAAATATTATCTTTAAGTTCAGGGGATTGGCTTGCGAGAAAATTACAACTTACAATTATAAAAGCAAACAAGGTGGTGAAGATGATTTTTTTCATAATTGGATTTCCTATTTATAATTATAGCGGTTTGAGATCAGACTTCATAAATCAGTTACACTACAGTATTCCAGATATTTTTCCCATTGTAGTAAGAAACTGACTTGGATGGATAACCAAATTTTGGTGTAACTTTGCTGAAGGAATTGTATTTCCATTTATGAAGACTCTCGTTTTGCAATTGGACCGGACGGAAGATGTCGGCTCTATTCGCGATAAGGTCACCTGGGGGAAGGCTAGCCGGGTTTTGTTGGTTTGGCCGGTGAATTTTAGCATGTTGGATCGAAAAATCGATCTGGTGACCGTCAAGCGGATTTGCACTGCGCAGGGCTCGCGCCTTGGAATTGTAAGCGATATCCCCGAGATTATCGCGGAAGCGGAAGAATTGCAGATTCCCGTGTTTGATTCCGTCAACCGTGCAATGCGCAAGGCATGGGATCGGCGGAAGGGGCGAAATGCACGGGGACGTTCAGCGTTACGCGAAGCCGGGAGCATGGATATTGAAAAACTGCGCATAGGTAAATATTCAATATCAGAGTTCTGGAATATCAATGAAAATATGAGACTACCTGTTTTTCTTCTGGCGGTCATGGCGGTTTTTGCGATCCTGATATTTTTATTCCCATCGGCGAAGGTCATCGTTTTCCCTCAGGGCCGCTCATCTGAAATGCAGATTGAATTTCGGGTCCTTGAAGGGCAGGGGTCTGATTCAATACCGGGTGTTTTAGCAGCAACGAAAAAAACATTGAAGATGGATGGTGAGACAACAGTTCCAACTTCTGGATCAATACAGGCGCCTGATCTTAAAGCGATCGGTGCTGTGACAATATCCAATCTAACACCCTCAGATGTAATTATTCCTGCTGGGACGCTTATTCAAAAACCATCCAATCCGCCTGTCCGCTATCAAATCCTGGAGTCAGTTACCCTTCCTGCGAATGAGATTACGATTGGAATTGGAATTGAAGCAATCGAGCCTGGCGAAAAAGGGAATACAGATAGCAACACCATCACCCGCCTGGATGGTCCGCTGGGCTTATTGGTTGAGGTTTCAAATCCTGGTTCAGTTTCAGGCGGATCGGGAAAAACCTATCAGGCTGTCTTAAAAGAAGATATTCTTTTGGCTGCTGAAAAAAACCAGAGTACCCTTAAAACACAAGCCGAAGCGGAGTTTACAAAAAGCCTATCAGATCAGGAAATTATTCTGCCTTCTTCTATCCAAGTCGTAAAAGTTGTTGAACAGACTGAACATCCTGGAGTCGGGCAGGTGGGAGTCTTACTAAAATTGAAGCAAACGGTTGAATACTCAGTATTGGTGATCAACCAACCGGACATGGAAAAGCAGGCTGAAACAATTCTTAACGCCAATCAACCAACAAAAGGTTGGGTCAGTTCAAGGGATGGTCCAGTTGAGATAAAAATACTATCTCAGGAATTTGCTGCGAAAACAGGATCGGTGATTTTGCAAGTCACTATCTCTAAGATATTTGCCCCGCTTTTAGATACCAGTACAATTCGCAGTCAGATCGCCGGAAAAAGCAAAGTTGTGGCATTGGAAATCCTCGGCAGTTCTGCAATAAATATTAACCCGCCGGAAATTCAAACCACCCCGGGTTGGCTGCCGTTTCTTCCTTTGCTTTCCTCCCGAGTTGAAATAGAGGTTCGTTAATGCGGGTTTTTCTGTGCCTTGATTTAGGAGAGAAGCGGATTGGTGTAGCTATCGGAAGCCTGGATGCCCGCCTCGCAGCGCCGCTGCTCGTTTTTGAGCATTTATCGCGCAAGTCGGATATAGAAAAAGTTCAACAGATGATGGCAGCACATGCGGCGACTGATATTTTGATCGGTATCAGCCGTCAAGAAGATGGATCGCCCAATTCGATGGGGCGGCACTCCTTGAGTTTTGGAGGGGATCTGGAAAAAGCAACTGGTATATGTGTAGTGTATTGGGATGAAGCGCTTTCCACCCGGGATGCCAGAGCGCTGCGGTTGGAAACTGGAACTTCAAGGAAGAACCGGCGGGGTCACCAGGATTCTTTTGCTGCCGCGCTTATTCTGCAATCTTATTTTGACAGTTTCGCACAAAACGATGCGCCTCTTTCATGAAAAATCTTCTAAATTCAGTAGCCTCCAGAAAAACCATCCTGTTCTTAGCGACCATTTTATTGGTGTGTCTGCTACTGATAATTTTCATCAGTTCAAAAATGATCCATGCGGAGAATGTTCGTCTGATTGGTGAACCGCATCATGATCTCACCACATTTCAAATGCTCTCATCAGAGGCAACCTTTTTTCTGAACCGAAATAGCTTGCAACAAAAAAACGAGATGGCGTTTGAGACCATTTTAGATGTGCAAGCCGGGAAACCGTTGGATGAAATTTTGGTAGAACTTCAGGCTAATGGAACTGTTTCTGATTTGGCTCTGCTTCGGAAGGTGCTGATATTTACTGGCACAGACCGGAAAATACTGCCGGGAAAATACCCAATTCCAGGCAGAAGCAACATACTCGAAATCGCATTCATTTTGCAGGATGCAAATGCCAGCCTGATTGATTTTACTGTTTTACCAGGCTGGCGAAAGGAAGAAATCGCCGCCGTCCTGCCAACCTCCGGCCTTTCGATAACCCCGCAAGACTTTTTGAGCATAGTCAACCAGCCAATGACGGACGAGGGATTGCGGTCGTTGGGTGTCACAGAATATGAGGGATTCTTTTCTCCCGGGTTGTATGCTTTCCGCCGAAATATTAATACCGCCGATTTTGTAAAATCATTGACTAATAGGTTTCAAAGCGAGTTATCAGAAGAAATCAAAGCTGGATTCACCAATCATGGGTTATCGATATCTCAGGCCGTTGTACTGGCATCCATAATTCAACGGGAAGCCATGAAAGACGAAGAAAAGCCCATTATTGCTTCTGTATTTATCAACCGGTTAAATATCGGCATGCCTTTACAGAGTGATCCGACTGTACAGTACGCGTTGGGGTTCAACTCTGAATGGGGCTGGTGGAAAAGCCCGTTAAGCCTGGATGACTTGCAGGTAGATTCGACCTATAATACATATATTATTGCAGGGTTGCCTCCGGCTGCAATTTCCAATCCGGATATGGCTTCGTTAAGCGCTGTGGCATTCCCGGCAGAAACCAGTTTTTTCTATTTCCGGGCGTTGTGTGATGGATCAAAATTGCATGTATTCTCGGAAACACTTGAAGAACATATTAACAATGCATGTCCCGAAACTTAATTCAAAATCATGTATGGAGGAAAAATGGATGTATTAGGTCTGGATATTGGCGGTTCCGGTATCAAAGGAGCATTAATAAATGTGCAAACCGGAGAACTATCCTCTGAAAGGTTTCGGTTGCCAACACCTGAAGAAGCTTGGCCGGATGATGTTGCCGATGTAGTCAATCGGGTTGTCAAGCATTTTTCCTATACGGGGGTTCTGGGCGCCGGTTTTCCAGCAGTGGTGCATCACGGGGTGGCATATTCCGCCGCAAATGTTCATGAGAGTTGGATTGGGACGGATGTCAGTGGATTACTTTATAAAGTAACGGGCTGTAAATCCTATGTACTGAACGATGCTGATGCGGCAGGCATGGCGGAGATGGAATTTGGCGCCGGACGCGGCCATAAAAACGGCACTGTGATTTTATTGACTCTTGGGACGGGGATCGGCTCTGCGGTGTTTGTGGATGGTCACTTGTATCCAAATACCGAATTTGGGCATATAGAAATTCGCGGGAAAGATGCAGAACGGCGGGCATCGGATGCTGTTCGCGACCGCAAGAAACTTACCTGGGAAGAATGGGCGGTACGTTTCCAGGAGGTGCTAAGCACCTATGAAAAGCTTTTCTCTCCGGATCTTTTTATTTTAGGCGGTGGTGCCAGTAAATCTTACAGCGAATTCCACCAGTTCTTAGATGTGCGCGCTGAACTAAAAGCAGCCGAATTGTTGAATCAAGCTGGTCTGGTGGGCGCTGCTGTATATGCCGAAAGTCAGGATAGGTTGAGCAAGTCAATGTAAATTGTCAAAAATCGACAAATTGAGTTGCTTATTCTGGCTGTAATCCACCTCTGGTCATGGCTTCAACTGCCTTGAGGGCTTTTTGAATTTCTGCAAAAGTAACTGGTGAACCATCCAGCTTTTTCAATGATCCGTTGGAGATTTGTTCTTTGGCGACTTCCAGTATCGTTCGGTTTGTTTTTAAGGCTGCTTGTGCCAGGCGAGCCCCGGCTTGGTAACCAATCTTTGGATTCAGGGTGGTTATCAGAATGGTGTTACGTTCCAGCCAATATTGACATTTATCCGGGTTGGCGGAAATACCTTTAACACAACGTTCTGAAAAACTATTGACGGCGTTAATCAGAATGTGCATCATTTCAAACACGTTGTAGGCAATTATCGGTAACATCACATTTAATTCAAGTTGACCGGCTGCGGCGGCGGCCGCTACGGCTGAATCCATGCTGATGACCTGAATCATGGTCATGTTCAGCATTTCGGCCATCACCGGGTTGACTTTGCCGGGCATAATGCTGGAACCGGGCTGGACTGCGGGCAGGCGAATTTCATCTAATCCGCTAGACGGACCGGAGGAAAGCAGCCGAAAGTCATTGGCAATGCGGCTGAGTGTCAGGGCAGTGTTACGCATTGCGCTGGAAAAATCTGCAAAATCAGCCTCCGATTGCATGACTTCGAAAAGGTCATTAGCCAGAAATACATTGAAACCGGTAAATTCCTTAATAACAACTGTCATGCGGTTGGCATAGTCAGAATGCGCATTCAGACCGGTTCCTGCAGCAGTGCCCCCGATTCCCAATCGATGTAAGCCTTGCGTAGAGCGAATAATGCGTTGGCGATCTCTATCTACGGCTGTGGCATAGGCGCCAAATTCTTGTCCCAGGCGGATTGGGACGGCATCCTGCAGATGCGTCCGCCCGGATTTGATGATGGCATCAAACTCAACTGATTTATTTGCCAGATTAGAGGCAAGACCGGACAAGGCAGAATCCAGTTCATCAAGCCTCCAAAGACATCCCAGGCGGATGGCGGTGGGGATGACATCATTGGTGGATTGTGCCATATTGACGTGATCATTGGGGTGGATTTTTGTAGGGCAGCCAATTTCAGCAAGGAGACTGCTTGCCCGATTAGCCAGAACTTCATTCATGTTCATATGATGGCTGGTTCCGGCGCCGGCCTGATAGGGATCAACAACAAACTGATCAACCCATTGACCGTCCATCACCTCCTGAGCAGCCTGCTGGATGACATCAGCAATATCACGCGGCAACAGTCCCAATTCGGAATTGACGCGAGCTGCGGTTTTTTTGATGACCGCCAAAGACCAGATAAATGCCGGACGGGGAAGCAGCCCGCTAATCTGGAAGTTTTCTACAGCCCGCTGGGTTTGCGCGCCATACATGGCGCTTACAGGAACCTGTACTTCGCCTAATGAGTCTTTTTCGATACGGTATAGTTCTTTGCTTATCATAGTAAGGAATTATATAAGAAAATCCCGGCATAAAGGCACCGGGAATTTTTGATATTTAAGCAATTTGTGATCGATTTTCGGAACTAACCAGCAGCTTGATATCCTGGTCCATCTTTGAAGAAAGCTGCGTTGGCTTTTATTGCCGGGGTAAGGTCAATGGTTTCGCCGGCGGCCAGTTTGTGGGTAGATTCCAGGTGGACGGATTCCCCTTCATGATTCTTGCCAGCAAAGACCTCTGTATAACCCGCGGTGCCTTTGGGCATGGAAATTGATTCGCCGCCTTTTGCTTTATACGCAGATGGCACTTCATCTTCGGGGAAAATTGCTGAGAAGGGGCATTCTGGTACGCAAGCGCCGCAATCAATGCAGGTATCCGGGTCAATATAGAACCACGGATTTTGATCAGTGGGTTTGCCGGGCACAATACATTCAACCGGGCAAACAGTTGCACAACTTGCGTCTCGCATACATAAAGCTGTAATTACATGAGCCATGGGTCCTCCGTTTAAATTGATCTGAATTTTATTGGAAACGTTTTTCCACAATATCCCAGTCTACCACATTCCAGAATGCCGAAAGATAGTCAGCTCGGCGGTTCTGGTAGTTCAGGTAATAGGCATGTTCCCAAACATCAACGGTGAACAAAGGTTTTAACCCTTCTGCCAAAGGTGTGTCCTGGTTGGGGGTGGATGTGATAATCAAAGATCCATCTTTTTTCTGGCAAAGCCAGGCAAAACCGCTGCCAAACCGACCAAGGCCGGCTTTTTCCATATCTTGTTTGAAAGTGTCAAAACCGCCAAAAGTTTTATTGATGGCTTCAGCCAGTTTGCCTTTGGGTGCGCCGCCTTTTGCGCCCATAGCTTCAAAATAGAAATTATGGTTATAAACACCCCCGCCATTATTGCGTACGGCTGTCCGAATATCTTCCGGCACCTTATCCAGGTCTGATAAAAGATTTTCCAGCGTTTTTTCGAATAATTCGGGGTATTTTTCGACTGTGGTGTTTAAGTTTTTCAAATAAGTTGCATGGTGCTTGGTATAATGGATTTCCATCGTTTTGGCATCAACATGCGGTTCAAGAGCATCAAAAGCATAGCTTAGTTTGATTTGTTCAAATGGCATAATCATTCTCCTCAGGTTTGCCCTGTGTCAACAGAATTTATCGGGTGCCATCTAATTTGAGAAAACCACCCGACTACATAAAATTTTAGCAATCGGATTCCATATTGTCAAGCAAAGTAGACCTCAAAAATCAACCAATTCGTATAACGTGGTACCAATCTGCGGTGTTTATATTAACCATTGGCATTATGGCTGTCTCTTCCGCCTCTTTGTTTATCCGGTATGCTCAACAGGAAATGCCGTCATTAGTTGTGGCGGCTTTACGGCTGGGGTTTGCTTCCATTCTAATGACCCCGTGGGTTCTGAAAAAACATCCCCTCGATCTTAGTAAAATTAATCAATCTGAATGGATAAAGATAATCGGTGCAGGCTTTATTCTGGCTGTTCATTTTGCAACATGGATTTCTTCTTTTGAATACACCAGTGTAGCAAGTTCTGTTGTAATGGTAACGACAACACCCATTTGGGTAGCATTATTTTCCCCCATTTTCCTAAAAGAGAACCCAGGCAAGATGACAATTATTGGTCTGGCTGTCGCTATTATTGGAGGGGTAGTTGTCAGCCTTTCCAATGAGTGCTCCTTTACCGTAGGGGGCGTAACCTGTGCATTCATCCGTGGAGATACTCCCCCCACAGCCTTATTGGGGAATGGGCTGGCTTTGATAGGGGCGATTTGTGGGGCAATCTATATGATCATTGGCCGTGTATTAAGGAAATCAGTCGATCTGACAGTCTATGTGTACTGCATATTTTCCTGCGCAGCGATTTTTCTTGTCCTATTTGCATTTCTAGCTGGAAAAGCTTTTTATCCCTATCCATTGGCGGCATATGCATTTTGCCTGGCTCTGGCAATATTCCCGCAGATTGTGGGGCATACCAGTCTTAACTGGGCGCTGGCTTATCTTCCAGTCGGATTTGTGGCTATAGTATTACTCGGTGAACCGGTCGGTTCTACCATACTGGCAGCCATTTTTCTCAAAGAAATTCCATCCGTCGTTGAAATAATTGGCGGGGTGACAATTCTATTTGGAATTTTCCTTGCTTCACAAAAACGAGAATAGTTATTTCTTCTTTTTTTTGACTTCGGGTAACCGATTATGCAACTCGTTGATTACATGAATCCGGTTAATCAATTCACATAACTTGCTCACTTTCCTCGTTTATCTGCATTTATAGGTACAAAAATATGTTTTATTAGGTATGTCCTCAGAGAATTGGTTTACTTAATATGTGAAGCCGATGCCAAGTCGCCAGGGCGGCGGCAGGTCGTCGATCCCTACTCGATTCCGGCTGGCAAATAGGCGGTCACTTCCACTTGCCTGCGACTCCGCCTGGCTTCATTGACCGTTTTTTCGAGATGTTCGGCAATTTCATCATCAATCCAATCCGCGCCACATTGTTCACAAACGAGCGCTGGCACATTTCGCACAACTACCACCCCGAAACCGAGATCGGCAGTAAAGGTAGTTACACCCCTGACTTCTGTCCCGCCGCATATTGGGCAAATAAAGTTCGTTTTCATGGTTTTCTCCGTGTTCTGAAATCCGACTCGAATACCTCTAAAGTGGGTTCATAAACTGTGATGACCGCAGCCTGAACATCAACTCCGATGGATATAACCACATGCACAGGGCACTGCTGTTCCCATCCTAGCATTAATGCACTTGGAACGGGACGGTCGGCAGAATAATCTTCAATGACTTCACCATGTAATACAACTTGCAAGACTATCTCGCGGCTAAATTCGCGTTCCAACATTCGCTCAAGCGCATGTCTGCGCCAGAGGATGTTTTTTTGGCGCACTGCTAGACGAGCTAAGTCAAGATCAAAAGATTTGCTCACAGATTAATTTTACCAGACCTGCAAACACTTTCCAAAATCAACAAAACAAGAAAGAACGATTGTCTGGCAAATTTCTTGGTTAAAATCCAAAAAACAGGACGGATGAGGCAAGTAGCCAGCATAAGCAACGAAAGTGGAAAGGAATTTGGTTTTTAGAAAATCCATCCGTCGTTGAAATAATTGGCGGGGTGACAATTCTATTTGGAATTTTCCTTGCTTCACAAAAACGAGAATAGTTATTTCTTCTTTTTCTTGATCTCGGGCAGCCGATTATACAACCAGTTGATCTCATGAATCCGATTAATCAGTTCATCGGTAAGTCCCGTTGCCGGCATGCGCCAACCCCAATTGCCGCCGGTCTTTCCTGGGAAGTTCATACGAGCCGGTGTATCCAGACTGAGAAAATCCTGCAAGGGAGCAATGGCAATTCGGGCAACGGATTGCCAGACAGCTCGAATCATTTCCCAGGGGATGCCGTTTGAATCACATGCCAGGTATCTACGGCAAAAATCACGTTCCACTTCTGGAGCGGTTTTATACCAGCCGATGGTCGTGTCATTATCATGGGTACCGGTGTAGGCAACGCAATTAACTGGGTAATTATGCGGGAGAAACGAATCTTCGGGATCACTGGCAAATGCAAATTGGCCTATCTTCATTCCGGGTAGATGAAATTGATCTCGCAATTTGATGACATCAGGCGTGATTTCACCCAGGTCTTCTGCAATAATCGGAAGACTTCCCAGAGCATTAGATAGTTTGGAAAAAAAGTCAGCTCCAGGGCCGGGAGCCCAGCGGCCGTGTTCTGCGGTTGGCATGCTGGCTGGAATTTCCCAGTATCCGGCAAATCCGCGGAAATGGTCCAACCGGATGAAATCAAACAGCGATAAGGTTGCCCGAATGCGCTCAATCCACCAGGCGTAACCATTCTGGCGATGATAGTCCCACTTGAATAGCGGGTTTCCCCATAGTTGGCCTGTTGCTGAAAAGTAATCTGGTGGAACTCCGGCAACAAACTGTAGAGAGCCGCGTGCATCAACATAGAATAATTCCGGGTGCGACCAGACATCGGCGGAATCATACGCCACAAAAAGGGGGATATCCCCGATGATTTTTAGCCCCAGATTATTTACATACATGTGCAATTGATCCCATTGCCGGAAGAAAAGAAATTGACGGAATTGGTGGTATTGGATTTCGTTTGAATGATTACCAGCGAATCTGTCAAGTGCAGTTTTATCCCGTTTCCGCAATTCTTGCGGCCATTCATTCCAGGCCTTCCCCCCAATTTGCTCTTTGATTGCCATGAAAAGACTGAAATCATCCAACCAACCTTTTGTTTTTTGTTTAAATAGGTTGAATTCTTCTGTCAATACGGCAGGATGGATTTTATTGAACCGGTCAAACGCAATCATTAAAAGAGAATTCTTCCATTGAATGACTCTGCCGAAATCCACCTGATCATTCGGGAGGTTTGGCCGTTGAGTTAGATCAGAGCGCTGGATTAACCGATCATCCATCAAGAGCGCTGGGCTGACAAGGTAAGGGTTTCCTGCAAAAGCAGAAAAACACTGATAAGGTGAGTCACCATAACCTGTCGGGCCGAGCGGGAGGACTTGCCAGAGCGTGAAACCTGCTTTATGAATAGAATCTACCCATTGATAGGCAGCCGGGCCCAAGTCGCCTATTCCATCCGGCCCGGGTAGGCTGGTTGGATGCAATAGAACACCAGCCTGGCGCTTAAAGTTCATCCGGTAATTTCCGAGTATGAAGGATTCCGGCAGATAGTATTACATTTCCCGTATAGTCAGACGGGAGAACATCCGGCCCGATGGTCCCGCCAGATTGAATTGTGTAGTTATCAGGGATGACGCTATTTTTCCCTACCATGGAAATTTGAGGTTGGTTCGCTGATCCGATAGTGCAGTTGCAGCCTACCACTACTCCCTTATCCAAAATGCTATGGTAGATTAGGCTATTTTCGCCAATTATGCAATTTGTCAAAATGATAGAGTCTTCTATAGTAACATTACCATGAATTTTCACCCCGGGCGATAGAATGCTGTGGGTGATGCGTGAACCGCTAGCAATAGAGCAGCCGTCAGAGATCATGCTGTTTTCAATAATCGTGTTTTTGGATAGCCTGACCGGCGGTTGCTCTTCTGTGCGGGTATGAATAACCCAATTACGGTTATCTAATTCCAGAGATGGTGGTTCATTTAATAAATCCATATGCGCTTGCCAGTAAGATTGCACTGTACCGACATCCACCCAGTAACCTTCATACGGGAAAGCGCAAACTCGCGAACCTTTTGCAATCATTGAAGGAATAATATCTTTCCCAAAATCATGGGAGGAATTTTTATTGAAATGATCATTCCAAAGGGCATCATCTAATGCCTGTTGCTTGAATAGGTAAACACCCATGTTGACCAGGTTTGAAGTAGGATTTTTTGGTTTTTCAACGAATCCGGTTACCTGTTGTTTTTCATCTACTGTGACTATACCAAACCGGGAGGCCTCCGCTATCGGGACACGGATTGTGGCCATGGTCAGATCTGCATCGCTGGCGAGATGAAATTCGATCATGGCTTCATAATTCATCGTATAGACGTGATCTCCAGAAAGGATTAGCAGTAAATCTGGGTCACCTTTTTTAATGAAATTATAGTTTTGTTGCACGGCATCGGCCGTTCCTACGAACCAGCCGGTTTTGCGGGCTTTATATGGCGTAAATATTCTGACGCCGCCGGTAAAATCGCGATTCAAATCCCATGGCCCGCCGGCGCCAATGTGTTCGATTAATGAGTGGGGGCGGTACTGCGCGATGATTAATACATCAAAAATGCGCGAGTTCACGCAATTTGACAGGGGGAAATCAATAATCCGATATTTTCCCGCATAGGGGACGGCTGGTTTCGTCCTTTTTGCGGTCAAGACACCCAAACGGGTACCTTCACCCCCGGCTAATATGATCGCCCGAATTATCATTTGCTTTTCCTTAGGGAATTATATTCAGCAGCATATTTTGCGGCGGAATTATTCCAAGAAAAGTCTAATTTCATTGCATTTTTCTGAATTATTTCCCAGCGGGATTGATCTATGAAAGTATTAAGCGCTCTTTCAATCGCATTTTCGCATTCTTTCGCGGTGGCATTTTGGAAAAGAATACCGGTCTGTCCGTTGAGAGAATTCGAGTCGGTGATTGTGTCTCGCAATCCCCCGGTGTTTCTGGCTACGGGAATACATCCATAGCGCATCGCAATCATCTGGGTTAATCCACAGGGCTCATAACGGGAGGGGATGACGATCATGTCACCCGCGGCGTAAAGTTGATGAGAAAGGGTCTGGTCAAAGCGGTGTAACCATCTGACTCGTTCCGGGTACTCATCCTCAAAAGCCCGGCAGGCATCTTCTAATAGCGGATCGCCAACGCCCAAGATGATAACCTGGAATTTACGTTCAGTCAGATTCTGAAGGGCTTGGATGGCAAAATCAAGGCCTTTTTGTTGATCCAGTCGGGAGATCATGATAATCAGCGGGGTGCGCTCATTAAATTCCATGCCGAGCCGCGCGATAATTTCCTGTTTGTTATTCAGCTTCTTATGGAGGGATGATTTTGAATAATTGGCTACTAATACTGGATCGGTAAGTGGATTCCATAGAGTTGTGTCCAGACCATTTAAAATTCCGGTAACTTTTTCGGTGCAAGTAAAAAAGAATCCATCCAACCCGCAGCTAAATTCAGGGGTAAGAATCTCTTGAGCATATCCTGGAGAAACTGCGATAATCCGATCAGCAGTGGAAAAACCCATCGGAAGCGGCATATATCTGGACCATTTGGGCAATCGAAAATCGCTGCTGGAAGGAATTTCAAAGGTTTCCAACCCCGCTTGCGTACCGCCGCCCATAAAAGGCAGGTTATGAACCCCCAGAATTGTTCGGGCATTATTATAAAAGCCATTGAAGGCATGCGGTTGGCGGATTAAAAAAGGCATGAGAGCCGTATGCCAGTCGTTGACATGCAGAATATCAGGTTGCCAATTTTGTCGGCGACAGAATTCCAATACAGCGATGGAAAAGAAAGCGAATTTTTTCCCATCAATAAGTGGATTCGAATCATAAACGGGGGAATCAACCGGGATTGGATTTCCGGCAATTAAATACACCGGCATATTTGTATCATTGCATAAGAACACTTCTGTCTGAATTGGTGCTTCAATACTCCCAATTACAAACGAGTCAATTTTTTCCGTTTGAAATCGGTCGAGCGGAATTTTGCTGTGAAATGGAATGAAAATACGCAAATCCAGCTTCGGCAGATTAGGTGAATTCTGAAAGTAAGTCTGGAGTGCGTACGGTAATGATCCGGCAACATCACCCAACCCGCCGATTTTAATAAACGGTTCTGCTTCAGAAGCTGAGAAGAGGACTTTTAATGGTTCTTTAGAATCAGATTTCATCCGTGAGTGAATCTCGCTTTTTCAGGAAGATTATGTGGATGCTTCAACCATTTCGAAATAGTCTTTTGAAACTGCATCTTCAAGAGATGCGCCGAGCGCTTTCAGGAGGTCTTCGGCCAATTGCGCTTTTTTCTCTGCATCTTGTTCGCTCCAAGTCCGGCTTTTTACTTCCAGAAATGACCCTAACTTTGGAGCATTAAATTGATCGATATTGATGAAAAATTCCGTATCTTTATACGTTACCAGGTATCGTTTGCGGTCTTTCTCGATTTCAATGGTGCGTTGCGGTTTGAAGTATTCTTTATAAAATCTTAAACTCTGAGCGGCTGGGGCGAGATATCGGCTGCGGGAGAGAAGCACATCTTGCTTGAATGGATGTTCTCGCGTTAGTCCAACTAAAGTGAGGCGGCTGCGCACATTGGTGATTTCATTAGATTCTGCCACAAAATGGTCTTCCCGATAGCGTACATAGCCTTGAGAGGCATCTTCAAACTGCATATAAGCATCAAACTGACGATAATGGCGCAACCGAATTATGGATATGTCTTTATTGTTTTGGATTGCTGTGATGACATTATCAACGGAAGGAATAGCAACTTTGGCCTGAACTTCAAAGCTTTCTTCCTCAGTAGCCCCGCCAATGGCAATGAGTTTCGATATAACCGATTGTTCGCGGTGATGAAGGAAAAGATCAATTTTGCGTGCATAATCCTGGCTGGCCAGCAGTAGATCGTCTTCTTTGAGTGTGGTAAGGATTTTGTCTTGCATCAACCAGCGACCATTGACCATTACATCGGTGACATCGGATGCTTTGGCTGCATAAATAATCTGCGCGTAGACATTGGTTGGATCTCTTTGGAATCTTGGAGAGTTATGCAAGGGAGTGAGGTCCAGGAGGACCATGTCAGCTCGCTTACCAACCTGGAGCGAACCAGTGATATCTCCAATATGTAAGGCTTCTGCACCCATACGGGTTCCCATCAACAGCGTAGTTCTAGCCGGGAGGGCTGTTGGGTCGCCCGAACTCAGTTTAGCGAGGAATGCTGCCAGGCGCATTTCTTCAAACATATCCAGGTCATTGTTTGAAGCTGGGCCATCAGTTCCAATACCAACTTTGACTCCCAATTCGAGCAGACGCCTCACAGGGGCCGCTCCAGAAGCCAGTTTCATATTTGAGGATGGATTATGGGCAACCCCCGCGCCAGAATGGAGCAGAGTTCGTATTTCTCCTTCATCAATGTGAACACAATGAGCCGCAATCACTTTTGCGTCAAAAAGGTTCTGCTTTTTCATGAAAGGTATTACCGGAATCCCGTTTTCATTGCGCATGTTTTCCACTTCAAGCGCAGTTTCTGCCAGATGAGTATGCAATGGGACATCATATTCTACTGCCAGGGCAGCGCTTGCTTTTAATATCTCAGTGGTGCAAGTGTATGTGGCGTGCGGTGAAACGGCTGGAACAATGAGATCGTGACCCTTCCATTTTTTAATAAAATCGCGGGCCATTTCCAGCGAATCTTCAAAAGACCGGGCATCTGGAGTTGGGAATTTCAAGATCGACTGGCCGCAAACCGCCCGAACGCCGGCAGATTCCGCTGCGCGGGCAACATGTTCTTCAAAATAGTACATATCCGCAAAACAGGTTATGCCAGAACGGATCATTTCGGCGCAAGCAAGTCGGGTGCCTAATTCAACAAAATCCGGTGAAACAAATTCACGTTCCACCGGCATCATATACCCCATCAACCAAACATCCAGGCGGAGGTCGTCAGCTAGTCCTCGTAATAATGTCATAGGCACATGGGTATGGGCATTAACCAAACCGGGCATTAAAACCTTCCGTTTGCAGTTAAATGTTTTTGGAGAAGAGAAACACTTTAGCACATCCGTCTCCAACCCAACCGCTGCGATCGAATTTCCCAATATTGCAACAGCGCCAGGTTCATAGGTGTGAAATTCTTCATCCATTGTTAAAATGACCGCATTGGTGAGGATTAAATCAGCTGTTTTCATTTTTACCTTTCCCTACTTATTATTTGGTTCTATTGTATAGATAACGTCGAATAAAATCCAATATCTGGTTTTCAGCCCAGAGTTGTGCCAACTCAGGGTGTCCACCGTGCGAGCGGTTTACTGCTTGTTGGCCATCTGGCGATGTGAATGTGAGGGCTAGGTTTGTCTGATTTTTTGCAGGAAAAAGATCTGCGCGAATGATGATTTCAAAGCCAGAAGTTCTGGCTATTTCCAATTCAGGGGATGAAAGAGAATCTTCTACTGCGCAAAAAAGTAATATCCTTTTTGTTTCGAGTGCAGTTATTCTGGATTCCAACCCTTTTCCAAAACCATGCAGCAAAATGAAAGCTCTCCAATCGTTGTCGGCAAGTAATTGATTTACATTTTGCTCAAGCGAGACTTCGTTTTCTCCAAAATACGCGTCGCCAATGCGGCGAAGGATTTCATCCCGCATTATTTGAACCATACGGTTGGCCTCGTATTCAGAATCTCCCCGGGCTGTCACCCGGATGTCCGTGCTACCCGGATGAGCCAATAATCCGACTGTCGGGTTGGAGCCTGCTTCCAGGTCGGAAACCCACTCATCGATTTGTGATTCGCCTACACCGGATGTATGAATGACCAGGGATTTCAACACCGATCGCAATTGAAATCGTTTATGCAGTATGGGAAAGACGCTTTTCTCTAAAAGCGTTTCTAATTCGCGGGGGACGCCGGGCAGGCAAATGACGATACTTTCACCAATCTCAATTGAAAATGCCGGAGCTGTTCCTACTGGATTGAGGATGGCATGGGCGCCTTTGGGAAGATATGCCTGGCGGCGGTTGTTTTCGGTAGGAGAACGTCCGTACCGCCGGAATCTTTCCTGGATTTCAGCCCAGAGCTCAGCATGAAACTCCATCTCAACGCCTGCAGCCATGCCTACTGCTTCACGGGTAGCGTCATCGATTGTCGGGCCAAGGCCACCACAAGTGATGACTATGTCTGACCTGGAAGCCGCATCTTTTATCGATTGGGCAATTCTCATTGGGTTATCACCAATAATAATGGCCCGATAAAAATCTATCCCGGCGTTACGAAGTTGGCAGGCCAAGTAGCGGGTGTTTGTGTCTTGAATTTCTCCTAAAAGGAGTTCAGTACCAATAGCAATGGTTTCAGCAATAGGCATAGTTTTATATGAGGGACGGTCTAGTTTACGGTAGAATTGAAAGCTAGTGTAGCATGAAATTGTAAAAATGCCAAAACCAGGTTTATTCTCTTTTTCACCGGCAGGTTATGGGTTCAACAAGAAGTTGGGACAACTACTTATCCGATTATGCCACGTTGGGATACCGGATGCATTAAAGTACCAAGAGAATTTCAAAACGGAGTTTGACTAGAATATGAGCCGTAATCAGAGTTTGGGCAAATGGGGCGAGAATATTGCAGCCGATTATTTGATTCGGAAAGGATATGAAATTTTATTTAGAAACTGGCGTTCACCATACGGCGAACTGGATTTAATTGCCAATAAAGGCGAAGTTATTTCCTTCGTAGAAGTAAAAACCAGGCGGGGAATTGCTTTAGGGTGGCCAGAAGAGTCGATAACCCCTACGAAACAAGAGCATTTAATCAATACAAGTCAGGCATTTTTTGATGAAAACGAAAAATATGTTGACTGCCAATATCAAATTGATGTAATCGCCATTCTGGTCGAATCGCAAGAGCAGCGGTCTTTTCAGATTCGGCATTATGAAAATGCTGTAACAGGGTTATGAAAAAACAGCCGATTATTGTGATTGTTGGGCCGACTGCAAGCGGCAAAACAGATGTCTCTATTCAATTGGCATCCAAGCTGAATGGCGAGATTATTTCCGCAGATTCTCGTCAGTTTTATCAGCGCATGGATATTGGCACAGCAAAACCAACAAATGCTGAATTGGCATTAGTTCCGCATCATTTGATTAATGTAGCCAATCCGTCCGCTCCGTGGTCTCTGGCAATGTTTCAAGAATCAGCGAAAAAGTGCATTGAAGAACTATATTCCCGCTCAAAAGTACCGTTTATCGTGGGTGGAACAGGGCAATATGTGTGGGGTTTGATTGAAGGTTGGCTGGTTCCCTCTCAGCCGATAAACCCGGCATTGCGCAATAGTCTGGAAGCATGGGCAGTCGATTTGGGAGCGCAGGGAATTCATCAAGTTTTGTCTCGGTTGGATCCGCCAGCCGGTGAGATTGTGCAGGTTGAGAATATCCGCCGGACAGTGCGCGCCTTAGAAGTAATATTTAGTAGCGGGAAGCGCTTTTCTGATCAAAGATTAAAGAATCCACCCGATTATGATTTTCTGATTCTGGGCATAACCTGGGATCGACTGGCGTTATATCAAAGGGTTGACATGCGGATCGAGATCATGTTGAATACCGGTCTGGTAGAGGAAGTGCGAAGTTTGCTGGATTCTGGTTTAGATCCGCAAACGTCAGCGATGTCGGCAATCGGGTATCGTGAAATTGTAGGTTACCTGACCGGTATGCACAGTCTTGAAGAGGCAGTTGTGTTGATGAAGAGGAATACGCGGCAATATATCCGCCGGCAGGCAAACTGGTTTAAGGTAACCGATCCGCGGATTGCCTGGTTTCAGGCGGGCAATCAATTAGCGGAACGAATGGAGAAGTACATCAATAATAGGGGATAAAACTGGTGGTAGGGTTTATTTGAAATTCTCGAGTTAGCCTTATAGGCGATTGTAGATAATACTCAGGTATAAAAAAATTTCAGCCACGAAGCACATTAAAAACACGAAAAATGGATAAAAATAATTGGTGCCAAGGCGGTGCACTATAGCCTAATTCTGATGATTATTTAATTGTTCCTTCTCACCGATTTTCAAAAAATTTTTGCAGAGAAGTTATGAAGGAAGAAAAAAGACCCGTTTCCGAGTCTTTTTTGTAATTTATGCTGAGTAAGAAGGCGTTCCACTGCGTTTAGGGGTTGGCGGTGGGAAGATACTTTCAAATTCTTCTCTTGAAAGAGTCTCAACTTCCAATAAGCGGTTGGCAACTGCATCCAATTTGTCACGGTACTGATTCAGAATTTCTTTTGCCTTCTGGTAGGAATCAGCTACCAGGACTTTTACTTCTTTATCAATTTGCTGGGCAACTTCTTCGGAATAATCACGTTGCTCAGAAATCTCGCGACCGAGGAAAATCAATTCTTCCTTCTGACCGTACACCATCGGTCCGAGTTTTTCGCTCATTCCCAGGCGGGTGATCATCGTGCGGGCTATTTTGGTTACCCGCTCAATATCGTTGGAAGCGCCAGAAGTAATGTCATCAAAGACGATTTCCTCTGCAGCCCGGCCACCCAGTAAGCCGATAATATCGGCCATCAATTTCTTCTTCGGCGTAAGTGTACGGTCCTCCGAGGGGAGCGCCAGTGTATAACCTGCGGCCATTCCGCGGGCAATGATCGAGACTTTCTGAACAGGGTCTGCTTCAGGAAGTGAATTCATGACAACAGCATGGCCGGCTTCGTGGTAGGCCACAATCTTTTTCTCTTCTACACTGATGAGACGGCTTTTCCGCTCGGGTCCGGCAATGACACGTTCTATGGATTCTTCAAATTCAGATTGGCCAACCATTGTTTTATTGCGTCGTGCAGCCAGAATAGCAGATTCGTTTACCAGATTTTCAAGGTCAGCGCCTACAAATCCCGGTGTCGCTCTGGCAATAAGACTTAAATCAACCACTGGATCCAAGGGTTTGCCCTTGACATGTACTTTTAAGATAGCTTCCCGGCCGCGAACATCCGGACGGTCTAACACGACGCGCCGGTCGAACCGACCTGGGCGAAGTAAAGCAGGGTCAAGAATGTCTGGTCGGTTGGTAGCTGCCATAATGATGACATTCGTATCGGTATCGAAACCATCCATTTCAACCAGCATCTGGTTCAAGGTTTGTTCCCGTTCATCGTGGCTGCCGCCAAGTCCGGCGCCGCGTTGACGGCCTACGGCATCAATTTCATCTACGAAGACAATACACGGTGAATGACGTTTTGCCTGCTCAAAAAGATCACGAACCCGACTGGCGCCAACGCCAACAAACATTTCGACAAATTCAGACCCAGATATGGAGAAAAAGGGTACGCCAGCTTCTCCGGAAACAGCTTTCGCCAGCAGGGTTTTGCCGGTTCCCGGAGGCCCAACAAGCAATACGCCTTTGGGAATGCGGGCGCCCAGTTGAATGAATTTTTGTGGTTCGCGTAAAAATTCCACCACTTCCTGGAGTTCTTCTTTGGATTCATCCACACCGGCAACATCTGCAAAGGTTACAGTCGGCTGATCACCGGTGAACATTCTTGCCTTGGATTTTCCAAACGACATGGCGGCGTTATTGCTGCCTTGAGCCTGGCGGAAAATAAAGAAGAAAGCGCCCGCCAGGAAAAGAATAGGCAGGAAGTAACCTAGCGCAGTTAGGATACCCATTAAGGCACTGGGTGGTTTAACCTCAATTTGAACAAAATCTGGAGAGAGTTGGGAGGGGGAAACGCCCAGCGCTGCCAATTGTTCTATCAGGGTAGAGTTCGTCTCTTTTGTAGCCGTTGAGGGCTTTTGCGCTTCGTCTTTGTAGGTAATCGTTAATTTGTTTTCATCGACAACGATTTTGGCAATTTTACCACTTTGAATTTCGGAAGCCACCTGATTAATTGTGAGAACACCCGAGGCGCCAGAATTTTGACTGAAGCTGTACCAAACCATTGCAATGATGGCAATAAATAGCAACAGGTAAATCACATAAGATTGATTGCGAGAATTCACTTATACCTCCAACAATGGAAAAGAATCTTCTTTCCAAAGGAACCTTATTATACCAATCTCCATCCGCTGATGGTAGCAGATGGAGACTGAATGTCTAACATTTAGTATATGAATATTATTAATTTTTACCGAAAATCCATTCGTCGTTTGACCGCTGCCATTCTACCAGCTCAGCCGGGGAGAACCACAGGGAAATCTCGGTTTCGGCGTTTTCAATTGAATCGGAAGCGTGGGTCAGGTTTCTACCAACTTCCAGGGCATAATCATGCCGGATGCTGCCCGGAGCGGCTTCCCAGGGACGAGTAGCTCCCATCGTTTGCCGGACTGCTGCTACCGCATTGGTGCCCATCCATACCATTGCCATTACGGGCGCTGAGGTTATATAACTGATTAATCCGGCGTAAAAATCTTTGCCTTTGTGAACAGCATAATGTTTTTCTGCCAATTCAGTTGAAATTGCTACGAATTTAGCGCCAGTTAATTTGAGGCCGCGTTTTTCAAATCTTGAGATTACTTCACCCATTAACCCGCGCTGAACACCATCGGGTTTAACGAGCACAAAAGTGCGTTCCATGATATCTCCAAAAGTAGTGATAATTACGGCTTATTTTAACAGATCGGCTGCCTTTGCATAGGCATCCAGCGCTTCTTGAATTCGGTTAGACCGCAGGCGGGCATCCCCATAGGTTTGCCAGGCCAGATAATTCTTGGGATTCTTTCGAACCAGGACTTTCAAATCAATGGAAACTTGATCCAGAGATTTATTGGCATTCACTAATTTAATATAGCGGCGTAAAGCTGCAATTACATCCCCGCGAGCTACTGCCTCCCGGGCTTGAGCTAAATCGGCAACGCCGGCGCTGGGCTTGTGAATAGGTTGGGAGACAGGTTTTGGTTTAGCAATTCTGCGAACCGGTTTCTTCGGTTCAGGGGACTGAATTGGCTTGACCGGGCGTGGGGGAGCTGGTTTTTCAATAATGACCGGTTTCATTTCAGGAATGATCTGTTTGACGGGTTTTCCCTCGGGAATGGGTTGAACAACGGGTTTCGCTGCCGGAATGAACTGTTTGATGGGCTTTTCCGCAGGAATGGGTTGAACAACGGGTTGCTCTTCCGGCATGAATAGCGTGACGGGTTCTTCCGCAGGAATGGGTTGAATAGTTGGTTGCTCTTCCGGAATAAACTGGAAATCAGGAGTTTTTTGGGCTACTTCAATTTGAGGAATTTCCACATCCATGAACGGTTGAATATCTTCAACCAGGGATATCGTTCCGGCTGGATGGACATCTTCAAAATCCATAACCGATTCAAACGATTTGATTTCTTCGGCAGAGATATCGGTTTCAGTTTCTTTTTCTTTTTCTAGAGACAGCTCTTCTGCAGGGGCTAAATCAGGTTCGATTGCATCAAACTGGATTTCTGGTTCCGGCTGAGGTTCGCTAATTGCAGGCATTTCTTCAGGCTGTGCAGGTAATTCTGCCACCGGAAGTTCATTTTCACTTTCCTGGTCAGATTGAAAATCAGACGGGGAAAAGACATCAAAGGGATTGAAGGCAGATACAACAGGGGCATCTTCTTCAAGCGGATAGGTATGAATTTCTTTATCACTATCTTCGCGTAATAGTGCAGCCAGGTCGGCCGGCAGGCTTTCAGCCGGCATGGCTTTTGAAAAGTCAAGATTATCTTCAAGCGGCTCCCGGTCTTCCTGGAGAAAATCGACAGGTTGAGGCTGAAGTAAACCGTCGTTTTGCTCTTGATCTACAGTATCACTGGGTTTAACTTGTGAATAATCAGAAGATTCAACGCTTTCTGAAAAACCAACCACATCTGGTGCGACCTCTTTCAACCAATCTGGAGTTGGTTGAATGGTGACAGGCGCTTCCAGTTCTATGGGGGCAGTGTCTTCTTCATTCGTTTCAGACGTAAATAGCCAATCCGGGACATTTGGAACAGAAATGGGTGAGGTTGGAGCAGAAACCTGAGGTTCTTCTACTTCATCTTTTTTCAGGTCATCCATCCAACTGGGGGTTGCCTCAGTTGAAGGCGGTGGTACGGTGGATTTTTTATCATTTTCGAATAAAGCTTCCATATCGCTGCCGAGGTTTTCAGATTTAAGCCAATCCGGTTGTTCACCCGGAGAAACGTCTTTACGCAATTGTTCGAGATATTGTTCAACCTCAGCGGTCGGGATTTCATTTTCAGTTTGAGAATCCGATTGCACTGAGGCAACTTGCTCGGTTGAGAATTGATATTCATCGAGTGATAAAACGTTTTTTATTTCAGGTTCTAATGGAGGTTCAGGGACAATATTTTGTTTGGAATTTCCGATGACAGGTGGTTCCACGGTGCTTTCGACCGCCGATTTTAGCCATTCGGGTACTTCTCGGGTGGGCTCAATCGGAACTTCTTCATCTCCTTCAACTGGGATAGGTTGGGTTGTTTCATTGGTGACCAGGAATGGATCAGTTGAAAGAATACCAGGCAGTGATTCGACTGCCAAATTTTGGTGTATATCCGGTAGTTCTGGTGTCGCAGTCGTAGATTGCAGGGGTTCACCTGGTAGATTTCGCAAGAAATCCAGGTTTTCCTCACCGGTCTGCAGAACCCCAGTTTCACCTGGAACGCGCAGAGGGGCTGTTATTGCATCCGAAGAGGCCGCAGGTGGTTCAGATGCAAGCGCGCGTAACCATTCAGGAATATCGCCGGGTTCTGCTACAGGAATTTGTTGACCCGCTGCAGTGAGAAATGGGGTAGCGGGTAAGTCCGATTCCGGCACCTGATCCGCTGGATTTTCTTTCTGCACTGGTAATTCGGTTTTTGGAGTTGGTTCTTCAGTTGTCATAGGCTCATCTGATTTGAATTCTTTTTCGAGAGTGGATGACATTTCCGGCAGAATTTCGGGCTGCTGGTATGGTTCATCAGATTGGAAGGTTGCAATTTCCATACCTTTCATCCAATCAGGTTGCGCTTCTTCAAAGGAATTCATTTGCTCAGATTTGAATGCATTGTGTATTTCGGGGCTTGTACCAGGTACTTCTACGGGTAGGATTTTCGCAAAAGTGTCAAAAGATTTTATTGGAAGCCTGGTTTCGCTGGTTTCAACCGTCTTTTGAATGTTTAACCCCTCCGGAATACTGATTTTCACTTCATCTTCTGGGACTTTGCTAGGATCCGGATTCGTTGTGGTGGAAAATTCATAATACGGGTCTAGCTCGCGCAGCCGCTGTTGATAATTCTGAGCTTCTTCAATGCGGGTTGATGCAGGGGTGTTCTCAAAGAGGATTCGATTTGCCTCATAACAATAGGGAAGTTGCTGTAATATTTCCCGGCATTTTTCTAATGCATCATCTTTTTTGCCTGAATTAAGATAGGCTGTGGACTGTAATATCTTGATATCTACTCTGGAAGGATCCTCGAGCAGGATCGCTTGAATTTCATTGAGAGCCTGGGGGATGAGATCTCCGCGAATATACATTCGAACCAATGCCCCCCGCGTAAGCCGGATTCGGGCAGTTTCAACGCCGTCACGTTGTTGATATAGCCTGCGCAGTTCGGTTTGCACCGCTGTATTGGAAGGCTGAGCCTCATTGGCTCTTTCCATGTGCCAGATTGTTCCATTCAGATTATTCTGTTTTTCGCGCAGCAAACTCATGCCAAGATTGGCGGTAAAGTCATCAGGAATCGAAGATAGCACTTTTTGAAAAGTCTCTTCGGCCTGTTCGTACTCCTGTAGTTCCAGGTGAGCCTTCCCAATAAGGCGAAATGTCTCTATGCAATGCGGGTAGATAGACAGAATCTGTTGGCAATGACGCAGGGCATCTTGCGGAAGACTGTTATCAATTAGCTGTTCAATTTCCCGATTATACGCACGCAGTGAGATATTTTCCATAAAAGCGTATCCTCTCAATTGCTTAGTATGCACTAAACAAGTGAATAATGCAAGAAAAACTGGTACTGCACAACATAATTAACCACGAATACACATAAAAACAAAAAAAAATGGGTAAAAACAGGGGATGCCTTATGAATAAAAAATAAATTGGTGACATTTGGTGCAATTTATCCCAATCCCATTGTTTTTTTTGGGGTTCATTCCCGCTGGTGGAATATTCAACATACTGAGCAATTCCGAAAAAGTTATAAAAAAAGGAAGCGCCAAACTGCGACGCTTCCATTACTGTAACTATTCTCCCAAATAATCACGTAGACGACGACGGATTGTCGGGTGTCGCAAGCGGCTCAATGCTTGTGCTTCAATTTGTCGGACGCGTTCTCTTGTTACGCCCATTTTCCGGCCAACTTCCTCCAGCGTATAAGACTGGCCATCCAATAACCCGTAGCGTAATTGCAGAATTCGCACTTCACGCGGGGGAAGTGCATTTAAGACATCTTCCAGGTGCTCTTTTAACAGATTATAAGTGGCTGTCTCATCCGGAGGCGGCGCTTCATCATCCTCAATGAAATCACCCAGTACAGAATCTTCTTCGTCATCTGTTGGCGTTTCAAGTGATAGAGGACGGCGGGCAACCTGTATCATATTTTCCACCTTTTTGGGTGGAACTTCCAGCGCTTCAGCCAGCTCTTCCACAGTTGGATCACGACCTAATCGTTGGGTCAATTGGTGTTGGACCCGTAATAATTTGTTAATCTGGTCACCCATGTGAACTGGAACGCGAATCGTGCGTCCCTGATCGGCGATTGCTCGGGTGACGGCTTGACGAATCCACCAGGTGGCGTACGTGCTGAACTTATGGCCGCGGCGGTAATCAAATTTTTTGGTAGCGCGAATTAATCCGATATTGCCTTCTTGAATCAGGTCAAGAAATGGAACACCGCGCCCCATGTATTTTTTAGCCACAGAGATCACCAGCCGTGAGTTGGCTGTAATGAGATGCTCACGGCCAGACCAACCATCTTCGATGAGATGACGCAGCTCCGTGCGGCGGCGGGCGCTTACGTTTCCGAGGGCTAATTCTTCGCGGGCCATGCGTCCACGTTCAATGCGTTGCGCTAATTCGACTTCTTGTTCCGCCGTCAATAGTGGAACACGGCTAACTTCTTTCAAATACAAACCGATAGAGTCATCAGTATCAATATTTGCCAGATCATCCAGAAAAGTAGATTGGCCAGAATCTTCTTCGCTGATTTCCTCTTCAAGGGTTAGCTCGCGTTCGGCTGGCTCTTCAATCGCAGTGGGTTCATCAATATAATTAATGCCAGCGCTTAAGAGAGCAGCAAAGGCTTCTTCCAGTTGCTCGACATCTTGTTCTGCTTCCGGGAAAAAATGAAGAATATCATCAATTGTCACAAATGACTTCTGCCGACCTAACTCGATTAACCGGGCAATGGCTGAATATTCTTCATCTTCGTCAACAACATTCATAATGGCTTTTTCCATAGAAATTTAAAATTACCTCGTCAAATAAAATTTGTAGTGATTATTCCGTGTTGCATATCGCGTTAATTAGAATACCCGTTTTTGTGCGCGATTTCAATACCCAAAAAAATATTGGATAAAATTATGGTTGTAAAGTTGCTGTGGCAGGTGGCGGTAATTCGGTTGGCGATAATAATCCTTCTTTTGTAAGGAGTAAATCCAGATTCTGAATTACAGGGGTGTTGATGATGTAATAATCAGCGCCCACTTTGATATAGGTTCCGCTTTTGGTTGCTGTCTCAGAACCCAATTGAATATCAATCGAGGCGCCGGTTGAATCTTCCAGTTTTAGTTTCCTGGATTTTTCACCCAGCCCCATGGCTGCTTCATCAGAGACTGCCTCAAGTTTTGTCAGCGGCTTGACTGTAAGTAATTCTGACATTAATTGAAATACTTTGCCAGTATCCGCAGATGCGCCATTATTTTGATCAATGCTCCATGAGTTAATGTCTTTTCCCATGCGAATGGTCAAAGCTGTACCATCGGGACTTTTGTAATCAATCAATTGGGTATTTTCGAATTTCCAATTGGCAAAAGGCCGGGAGATTTCAGTTACTGTGGGGGTTGTTTTCCTCGCTTCTGATGTAGGAGAAAACTCAAACCACCATGCAAACACTCCAAGGAGGGCAAAAATAGCCAGCAAATAAACGGTCGATTTTTTGACCATAACCTAACCTCGTTTTTTTCGCTGGATCCAGGTAACGATGCCGGCGACTAAAATCAACCCAGGTACGAGAAATACTGTTATTAGAAGGATGATTCCATTGGTGAAAACTGTTGGAGGAACCAGCACCCTTTGAACATTTTCGCGCGGGGTAAGATTAAGAAGGTCTTCCTGCCCGGCAGCCCAATCAATGGCATTGGTCAGGAGCGTTCCATTACCGTACTGGGTGAAATTGTTATCTGTGGCAAATTCAGCGTCTCCGATGATAACCAGACGGCCGTTAGTTTCTATGTTTTTCGCAGCGATGGCAACATCAATTGGACCGATGCGATCTTTTTGCGCATCCGGTGAAACTTGTTGATTTGAAATGTTGGCGAGGTCGGTTTCTCCCCAGGATGTCTTAGAAGAGGATACCAGAGAGTACCCAACTACTTTGGCGTTTTTTTCATCGTATTGAACGGAGCGCGCCCCCGGGAAAAGAGTCACTAATCCCTGGAGTTTATTGGTTATTGGATGGTTTCCATATTTGTCGGCTATCGTTACAGTTGGCGGATTCATATTGGGATCAATCACAAGGTCATCATCCACTGTGATACCCCAGTCTGATTTCAGGTAGGCAGAGAATTTATCGTCAGCCGAGATTATCCCGCTTTCCACACTTGGATTCTTCATCCAGACAATGGCTTTACCTTTTTCAAGATAACTTTTTATCAAGGCGACTTCTTTTTCATTGAGGGCAGTTTTCTCGCCGGCGATAACAATTGCAAGAGCATCTTCAGGGATACTGGGTGAATTCAACAGGTTAAGGGTTTGGACGGTGTAGTTTTTTCCGACCAGAGCGGTTTTTGCCAAGCCGTATTTATTTTGTTCGGTGCCTTCTAATTCATATTCACCATGCCCGGTAAGGAAATAGACATTCCGTTTGCCAGGGTTGGCCAGCCGGATAATTGCACCGGAAATTTCTTTTTCATCTGCATAGGTGACCTGTTCGCTGCGGCCATCCAGGGTTAAAACCATGGTTCCATCGCGGGTAATTTGTGCTTTTTGAGCGGCAGCCGGGTCAGCTTCTGGATCAATGAATTTGTAATCGAAGTTGCCTTTTGCGGAGGATTTATAGTTTTCCAATAACCGGACAGCATCGTCTTTCGGAAAACGCATTGAGAAATACCCGGTTACAGTTACTTTAGAAGGCAAGCTTTCGAGAATGCTTAATGATTCAGGGGTGAGGGAGTTTTGTTTACCTTCCGTCAGATCCCAGCGCTTTGTGTTGGCATATCCCAGGTAATTGATAACAACCAGAATTCCAAGAACTGCAACTATCATTAGAAAGGCATTGGAGGTATTCTTGCCTTGCCGGCCAGTGAAAAACTCTTTGGTATTTTGAGGATCCAGCAAAACTGCCAGCGCAAAACCAAGAACAACAACGCCGATGGCAATTTGTAGCGGGAGGTTGAATTGGCGTTGCACAATGTATAACCCGAGGGCAACAGCCGCTGAAATAAGTGATAGATAAAGCCCGATAGGAGCGAGTTTTTTATAGCTCTGTTTCATTATCGCCACCTTCTCGATTCAATCGAAACGCTTCCCAAAAATAGTGAAAATACCGTTAGGCTTAGGAAGTAAATGATGTCTTTCAGTTCCAGAACACCCTGGTTAAAAGAGTTAAAGTAATGGTTAGTCAGCCCCAGATACTGGAAAATCTGACCAACTGTTCCGCCGAAAGCCTGTCCAGGGAAATCTATAATCCAGAGAACCAGCAGAATACCCAATGTTGTAAAAAACACAGCGATTTGGTTGGAAAAGAGGGAAGAAGCAGCCACTCCAATAGCCACAAAGGCAGCCAATAAAAGGAGGATGCCGAGATAGCCGGTAATCAATCCACCAATCTCGATACCGGGTGTAATAACGGTATTTAAGATCAATGGAAATACCCAGGTTATCAAGAGCATGATGGAATAGAAGAACATAGCCCCCAACCATTTGCCAACCACTAACTCCCAATCACGGATAGGCTTGGTCATTAATACTTCCAGTGTTCCGGATTTTTGTTCATCTGCCAGCAGCCGCATGGTTATAGCAGGTGTTGTGAACAAAAAGATAGTTACCATGGGAGCAAAAACCATTTCCATGCTGGGTACAAATTGTTGCAATGAAGCGGCATAAAAATTCGCGTAAAAAATTAGACCAAGTACCATGAGAAAAAGAAACATGACCGCATAGGCAATTGGACTGATGAAATACTGTTTAAATTCGCGTTTGGCAATAATCCAAATATTTCTCATTCAGAGACTCTCCAGTTTTGTCAGGCTTCCACGCTGCCATCAAGTGTTGGATGGGCAGGTTCATCCTGGGTTAATTGCATAAAGATTTCTTCAAGGCTCAGGTTGGTTGATTGCATTTGGAGCAAATCAAACCCATTATTGATAATCTGCCTGGCAATTTCTGGTCGGATGTCTTGCCCAGGTGACATGGATATTTCAGCTTCAGATTCATTCAATGCAGCGACGCTCAATATGCCAGGCAGCGGAGAAAGAAGGGGGAGTAGATCTGTCACTTCACCGCGGATTTTGACAGAAACTCGTTCTGCACCAGTAAGCCTTGATTGCAGTCCAGATGGTGTGTCTTCTGCAACAATTTGCCCTTTATTAATGATGATGACCCGGTTACAAACCTGCTGAACTTCCGTCAAAATATGGGTCGAGAGCATTACGGTATGTTCTTTCCCGATTTCGCGGATTAGGTGACGAACTTCAATAACCTGGGCGGGATCGAGGCCAATTGTGGGTTCATCTAAAATGAGCACTTCAGGCCGGTGAAGGATGGCCTGAGCCAGACCCAGACGTTGGCGCATTCCTTTTGAAAGGTTACCGACATAACCGCCAGCCCGATCATCCAGGTGAACTTTTTCAAGAACTTCATCCACCCGGTCTTCCAAATCTGGTATCCGATGGAATTCGCCCATATAAGTGAGATAGTCCATGACCGTCATATCGTTATATAACGGAACTGTTTCAGGCATATAGCCAACCAATTTGCGGACTTCCAGCGAATTCTCAACTACATCGAAACCGCCAATCTCAACTGTTCCACTGGTCGGCGGCATATAACCTGTTAAAATGCGCATGGTAGTCGTTTTACCGGCGCCATTGGGTCCCAGAAAACCGAGAATTTCCCCTTTTTTTGCACTAAACGTGATTTCTTTTACTACCCGGCGCAAGCCGTAGTCTTTGCATAGATGTTCGACGCGTATCATACTTAACTCCTCAGAGCTTACCTTACAAACACGACAGCCAAAACGGCTGCCGGTTGAATTGGAATCCATTTTATGTGAGATAAACAACAGTCAGTGAAAAGTAATTCACTTAGACCGCATTAGTTTATACAATATTTGACCATGGAAAGTCAATCGGTTTAAAAATCTCTAATCAAATCCTAATCTTGACGATTTTGTTTGACGGATTTGGATTGGGTAGAGTAAAATAAAACTCTGCGCGAATTTGGCTTAATCAGGGGAAGGTTAACTTTCTTTGCGTGAAATCAACTTAATAAAATATGTTGGAGGAATTAATGAATATCTTTGATGTAGCTCGACATGGCCTTAATGGCTTCGAGGTGATTGCTGTTTGGAGCGTCATGGCAGTCGCGTTTATCAGCCTGGCGTATGCCTGGATTCTGCGTGGTATCGTCTTGAAAAAAGACAAAGGCACGAAAGCTATGCAGGAAGTATGGGATGCGATCCGGGTTGGCGCTGAAAGTTATTTAAGCAGCCAATTGAAGACGATCCTGCCTGCCATTGCTTTATTGACAGTGGCGCTATTCCTTAGTGTTTTTGTTGTTGAACCCAGTCGGGAAGCAGTCAAAGAATTTGGCGCCGACGCCGCCAAGAGCTGGGTTGCGTTTGGGCGCACGATTGCATTCATTATGGGCGCTTCCTTCTCCCTAATGGTCGGTCAATTGGGTATGCGCATGGCTATTCAGGCCAATGTTCGCGCCGCCTCCGCTGCCCGCCGTGGCTTTAATGAAGCCCTTTCGATCGCTTATTATGCGGGGACTGTCACCGGTATGTTGACTGATGGCCTTGGCTTAATGGGTGGCACTCTGATTTTCATTGTTTTCGGTACGGCCGCTCCGGATGCCCTGCTCGGATTCGGATTTGGCGGAACGCTGCTTGCTCTCTTCATGCGGGTTGGTGGCGGTATCTTCACCAAGGCTGCTGATGTTGGCGCTGATCTGGTAGGAAAAGTCGAAAAAGATATTCCTGAAGACGATCCGCGCAATGCTGCGGTTATTGCTGACCTGGTTGGTGATAATGTCGGCGATTGTGCAGGTATGGCCGCTGATATTTTTGAGTCATACGAAGTGACTATTGTTTCCGCTTTGATTCTTGGTTTATCACTGGTTTCCATTGACCCAACTCACAGCCTGAAGTGGATTGTCTACCCATTAATCATTCGCGGTATCGGTGTAATTTCCTCTATGATTGGAACATTTACTGTTCCGATCTGGGAAAAATTCCCAATCAAATTCTTGCGAGCACATGATGCTGAAGAATCCATGTTCCGTTCCTATGAAGTTTCATCCGTCATCACGGTTGGCGTTTCCTTCATTGTAGCAACTCAGTACGCCAACGATTGGCGTCTGGCAATGCTCACTGGGATAGGTGTTGCATTAGCGGTTGCGTTCAATCCGTTGACCTCTTACTTCACTTCTACCAAAAAAGCGCCTGTAAAGGAAATTGTTAAATCAACCAGAACCGGCCCTGCAACTACCATTCTTTCCGGTCTTTCTGTCGGTATGGAATCCAGTGTTTACGCTTTGTTGATGATCGCTGTTTCTTTTGTGAGCGCTCTCTGGTTGTATTCAGGCGAAAGCAGTCCAACCTACATTTTGTATGGCATTGCCATGATTGGTATTGGAATGCTTTCCCATACCGGTAACAACGTGGCCATGGATTCTTACGGTCCAATTACCGACAATGCCAACGGAATTGGCGAGATGGCCTGGCATGGTATGGAGGATGAAGAAACTCTAAAAGCACGCCAAATTATGGCTGACCTGGATGCTGTCGGTAACACTACCAAAGCCATCACCAAGGGTGTAGCGATTGCATCTGCTGTTATTGCAGCGGTTTCATTATTCGCCTCCTTCATTACAGATGTCGGACGGGTACAGGAGCAATTGGGTTTACCTATTTTGAATGCCATTCGTGTTTCTGACACCAAGGTATTCATCGGCTTGCTATTGGGCGGCGCATTACCATGGTTATTCGGGTCACTGTCCATCCGGGCTGTATCTCGCGCGGCTGGTGAAATTGTAGAAGAAGTTCGCAAGCAGTTCCGCATTCCTGGCATCATGGAAGGCACTGTAAAACCAGATTATGCTCGTGTGGTAGGTATTTCCACCCGGTCTTCCCAGAAGGAATTGATTCCGTTGGCGACGATCTCCGTTGCCATGCCTTTACTGGTTGGTTTGGTGTTGCAGGTAGAGGCTTTGGGCGGTTTCCTGGTAGGAGTAATTCTCTCCGGTCAATTGCTGGCGGTGTTTATGTCAAATGCTGGCGGGGCCTGGGATAATGCCAAGAAATCCATCGAAGATGAACCGCGCGATTTGACTGCCAATACCGGCAAGGGTTCAGAACGGCACAAAGCCGGTGTTGTCGGCGATACAGTTGGTGATCCTTTGAAAGACACAGCTGGTCCGGCGTTGAATCCGATGATTAAAGTCGTCAATCTGGTCAGCTTGATAGCTGCGCCGATCATTGTGAAATATGAAAATCTCGGTGTAATTGGCTGGATTGTGGTTCTTATACTTGCAGCAGCGGTTGTCTGGGGCATTTCCCAGAGCAAGAAACCTGCTGCTGAAGTTGCTTAGTTTTTAAGTCGAAAGCGGGACTGGTTGGCCAGTCCCGCTTTTTTATTTAACTTTCCAGTTTTGATAGAATACTACTATCTGAATGAAGGAGGTTGATATGCATATTGCTCACGTTTATGTTCATGTAAAAGAAGAATGTATT
>JBAWYZ010000002.1:0-31384 GCA_037143255.1 Leptolinea sp.
TTCTTGCATTTATCAATGCGACGCTTGAAAATGCTCGAAATAGTATTAAGGAACCGGGGATTGCCCGGTTTGATATTTTGCAGGATAGTAATGATCCATCCCGCTTTATTCTTTTTGAGGTATACCGCACGGCAGAAGATCCGAAAAAACATAAGGAAACTCAACATTACATAACCTGGCGGGATTCTGTCGCGGATATGATGGCCGAACAACGGCGAGCCATCCAATATGTGAACTTATTTCCAGAGGACAATGGTTGGGGGTGATTCCTATGTTTGAATTTGTTACCGCCACTCGAATTATCTTTGGAAAAGGTAGCCTGACTGTTGGAATTGAAGCTGTCCATCCCTTTGGGACGAAAGCTTTGATTGTTCATGGAACAGGGAAAGCTCCATTGGCATCACTTTTTGGATTGCTTCAACAACAAAAAATTCTATTTGTGGAATCTACGGTAAGTCATGAACCTTCTGTAGAAACTGTTCAAAATATAACCGCTTTTGCGCGTGAACAGGGTTGTGACTTTGTTATCGCGATTGGGGGCGGCAGCGCCTTGGATGCTGGCAAGGCTGTTGCCGCATTGTTGACGAATTCGGGCGATTTATTGGATTATCTGGAAGTGGTGGGAAAGAATCTGCCCTTGCAGAGTCTATCTGCACCGTGCGTGACAATCCCGACGACCTCCGGAACCGGAACAGAGGTTACCCGAAATGCCGTCATGACTGTCCCTGAAAAACAGGTTAAGGTAAGCCTGCGTTCTAATCTTATTTTGCCCAACCTGGCGATTATTGATCCCGAGTTAACTTATTCATTACCACCAGCCATTACAGCCTATACAGGATTGGATGCCCTGACACAAGTAATTGAACCATTTGTGTCGATGAAGCATAATCCATTGATAGATGTGATTTGTCGGGATGGAATTCAGCGCAGCGCACGATCATTGTTAACAGCGTTTGAAAAGGGGGAGAACCAGGCAGCCAGAGAGGATTTGAGCTTGACCAGTCTGTATGGTGGTTTGGCATTGACAAATTCCGGACTGGGGGCTGTACATGGATTTGCCGCCCCGGTGGGGGGCACGTTTGATGCGCATCATGGGGCGGTATGTGGAATATTGCTACCTGTTGTTGTGCGGATGAATATCAAAGCGCTGAAAAGCCGCGCCCCGGGCAGTTTTGCATTGGAGAGGTATGCTGAAGTTGCCAGAATTGTTACTGGCAATCCTCAGGCAAAAAGCGAGGATGCTGCTGATTGGTTGAATGATTTGGTGGAAAAGATGGAAATTCCCGGCCTGTCCAGTTACGGGATTACCCGTAATGATTTCCAGTCTATTGCTGAGAAGGCCCAAAAAGCCAGCAGTATGAAAGCAAATCCAATTGCATTAACAGATTCGGAGCTGGTTGAAATTTTGGAATCAGCTCTGTAAAATGCTATTAATCAAAAAAGAGCCTGGTTAGGAAACTAAACCAGGCTCTTTTTGTTGAAGTTGCAAATCTCAGGCTGCTCGAATATAGCTGATCGCCATGGTGCCTGGACCGGCATGCGTCAAAATAGCCGGTGGAAGTCCGTAAATATGAATCTCCTCGATTCCCATTTCTTTTTCAAAACGGGCTTTTAGAACAGCTACTTCAGCATCTGCTTCAGCATGGGCAATGCAAAGATGGGCATCATCGGAATGTGGACATTCCGAAATCACCATTTCTGCCAATCGTTCAAGAGCTCGTTTTTTCGTTCGTTGGGTTTCAGCGGGTGTCACTTTACCTTCTTCTAAAGTTAAAATCGGTTTAACTTGAAGGATAGACCCGATCAAAGCCTGCGCTTTCCCGATTCGGCCACCTTTTTGGAGATATTCCAATGTATCAACCAGAAAATAAGTTCGGCTGCGTGCGGCAAGTTTTTTGATTTTTGCTACCAGCGTATCTGCATCCATGCCGCTTTTCGCAAATTGGTCGGCAATTAACACCAATTCACCCAACCCACCGGCAACAGTCAGAGTATCTACCACCCGGATATCAGCGCCAGGAAAATCAAGCGCGGCAGCTTCAGCTCTGCTAACCGTCCCGCTCAAAGAGGCCGAAGGGGCGATAACGATGGCTGGAATCTTCTCAGCGATGAGTTTTTTATAAATCGGGTGATACAACTCTGGCGGGGGTGCGGCAGTTTTGGGAAGTTGATTGGAGGAGCGCAGTTTCTGCAAGAATAAAGTGGTGTCCATTTCAGAATCATCGCGAAACGATTCATCACCAAAGATGACAATTTGGGGCAGAAATGGGATGCCCAGTGATTTGGCCAGGGGAACGGGAATACTCGATACGGTATCGGCAATAATCTGGACCATCGGATTTCCTTTCTAAATTAAAAGATATGAAGAATATAGACTTACATTAGAATATATTAATTATAGTCGACACTTTGATATTTTGATCACAATTCAGATTGATTAATGGCGGGAAGACCGCCAGCCGTTCTGGCATATTTGACGGAGTTCAATATAGCTTGCGCCACAACTTCGGCGGCAAATGCGCCGACAATATTAACATCCGCCTTATGTTTTCCGGTGGCTATTGCAAATATAGTATCCCCATCAAACATCGTATGAGCCGGTCGGATGGATATGGCCACTCCGTTATGGCTCATCTGGGCGACTTTGTTGATTTCTTCTTTATTTAGGTCTGCATTGGTTGCAACCACGCCGATGACTGTGTTGGAAACAGCAGAAGCAAAACTCATAATAGTACGGCCGGTGAAACTTTTCATAATTTCCAGCGTGTCGGCGAATTGATTTTTCCCACCGATTGCAAACGGCCCTGCTTGAAGTGGACGAGCCCCAGCGAGAATTTGGCGGGTGGTGGGATCAATCACATCCCCAAAGGCATTGACCGCTATTATTGCTCCGACATATACTCCACCGCCAATATCCATGCTGGCTGACCCGATGCCGGATTTCATGGCTTGTTTCATCCCGAGAATCTTTCCAACGGTCGCACCGGTTCCCGCGCCTATATTTCCCTGGGCAAATTCACCATTGGTTGCATTTTCGCAAGCCTGATAACCCATTTCTGCATTTGGGCGAATGGTCGCGCTGCCAATGGCCAGATCAAATAGTACTGCACCGGGAACGATGGGTACGCGGGCCGGACCGGAATTGAAACCAATTCCGCGTTCTTCAAGATATTTCATGATGCCAGTGGCAGCATCCAACCCGTAAGCAGATCCGCCGGTAAGTAGAATTCCATGCACTTTATCCACCATGTGCATGGGGTGCAACAAATCTGTTTCACGAGTTCCCGGGGCGCCACCGCGTTGATCTACTCCGCCAACGGCGCCTTTTTCAGCAAGGATCACCGTACAGCCGGTCAATGCTGCCAAATCCTGCTGGTGTCCAACTTTAATGCCATCAATATCGGTGATGAGGTTATGCAATATGGTCACATTATCTCCTTAAAGTTCCATTTGATATAAAGAGATTATATAATCTTCTGTATACAAAAAAATCGCATTTATTTAAATTCAATGATTAAAGAAGGAGTTGAGATGAAACTATTATTAATTGGTTTAGGCAAGATGGGTGGGAATATGGCGCGCCGCTGGTTACGCGCGGGACATCAGGTGATTGGCTACAACCGATCCAGTGGTATTACGGATCAAATTGCAACTGAAGAAAGATTGACGCCAGTTTATTCAATTGAAGAAGGCATAGCCAAGTTGACATCTCCACGCGTAGTATGGCTGATGGTGCCTTCGGGGCAGGCGACAGAAGACAACTTGAATCATGTTGCCGAATTGCTTGAGGCGGGAGATATTTTGGTGGATGGCGGAAACAGCAATTTCAATGACAGCATTCGGCATGGCAAAATGATGGCTGAAAAAGGTATTCAGTTCTTTGATGCTGGCGTCTCTGGCGGTGTGTGGGGACTAAAAGAAGGATATGCTGTAATGGTCGGCGGCAATTCTGAAGCCTTCAACAATATTGAACCGTTGGTGAAATCATTAGCTCCGGCAGTGGATAAAGGGTGGGGACTGGTTGGCCCGGTGGGTGCAGGTCATTTTACAAAAATGGTTCACAATGGGATCGAATACGGCATGATGGAAGCGTATGCCGAAGGCTATGAATTAATGAAGTCGCGAGCTGATTTTCAATTGGATTTGCACCAGGTAAGTGAAATCTGGCGCTACAGCTCGGTGGTACGCTCATGGTTATTAGACCTGATTTCTCTAGCGTTGGTTGAAGACCAGGATTTGAGTAAAATTAAGCCCTGGGTAACAGATTCAGGGGAAGGCCGTTGGACAGTGAATGAAGCCATCAATCAAAGTGTGCCGGTGCCAGTTATTGCAGCCGCCTTATTCCGCCGGTTTGAAAGCCGGGAAGAAAATAGTTATGCCTATAAATTGCTTTCGGCAGTTCGAAATCAATTTGGGGGGCATGAAATGAAAACGGTAGAATGAATTATGACTACACTACAGGAAAATCCAAGCGCTGAAAAAGAATCAACTGCGTTTATTATCTTTGGGGTAACTGGCGATCTGACGCGCCGAAAATTACTACCTGCTATCTATGAATTAGCAGTTACCGGGCGGTTGGTGGATGATTTTCACATCATCGGATTTGCTCGAAGGGAGTGGACAGACGAGGTTCTGGTTCAAAACCTGACTGAAGGGATAAATCAGTTCGCGCATAGACAGCCGGTTGAAACTGATGTAGTACAAAAAGTATTGGAGTTTGCAACCTACATCTCATCAGATTTTTGCGAAGCAGATGGATATGATCGGTTATCAAAACTATTAGCTGAGCGGCAAATCCGAAATGTGATCTATTACCTTGCTACACCGCCGGATGCGTATGAAGAGATCATCAAGCAAATTGGCAAAAGCAGTTTGATGGATCAAGACCGTGGATGGACGCGAATTGTGATCGAAAAACCATACGGAAGCGACCTAGAATCTGCTGAACGATTGGATGACACTGTGCATGCCGTTTTCAATGAAAAGCAAATCTACCGGATTGATCACTACCTGGGAAAAGAAACGGTTCAAAATATTTTGGTATTTCGTTTCGCGAATGGTATTTTTGAACCATTGTGGAACAGCCATTATGTCGATCATGTGCAAATCACAGTGGCAGAGACGGGCGGGGTAGGGACTCGGGCTGGTTATTATGAGTCTGTCGGAGCCGTTCGAGATATGTTCCAGAATCATCTCTTGCAATTATTAAGCCTGACTGCCATGGAGGCTCCGGTAGCATTTAATGCAGATTCAGTACGGGATGAAAAAGTGAAAGTCCTAAGATCACTGCGACCCTGGAAAGGTCTGGATGTGGTGAGCAATACATACCGCTCTCAGTATGCTTCAGGGTTGATAGATGGGAAGCGCGTTGTTGGCTATAAAGATGAACCTGGGGTCGCAGAAAATTCAATAACAGAGACTTATTTGGCGGCCAGATTATTCGTGGATAATTGGCGTTGGGCTGGAGTTCCATTTTATGTTCGATCCGGAAAACGCATGCCTGCTTTTTTGACGGAAATCGCAATTCAGTTTAAGCAGGTTCCATTGCCGTTATTTAACTGGCACAATATGGCGGGGGATGCTCCGAATGTGTTGGTATTAAACCTTCAGCCTGATGAAGGCATTACCTTGACATTTGGCGCAAAAATGCCCGGCCCGATCAATCAAATTGCTCCAGCCAGGATGGAATTTAATTATCAGCAAGCCTTTGGCAGTGAACCGCCTGAGGCTTATGTCCGGTTATTGCAGGATTGTCTGGCGGGTGACGCCACTCTATTTACCCGGTCTGATGAAGTAAAAGCTGCCTGGTCGTTCACCACCGCTATCCTGGAAGCCTGGAAAGATCATCCGGTGAGAAACGTGCCTGTTTATGAAGCCGGAACCTGGGGGCCGCCCGGTGTGGATGAGTTTATCAGCTCGAATGGCAGACGCTGGCGGGATCCCGTCAGTGCGGCTTAACCTTCAGGTGCAGATGTACCGCAATTCGGACAAAAATTTTCGCCGGGTTTAAATACATACCCGCATTTTTGGCATGTGTGCGGCTGATTACCGCCAAGCGGCGCACCGCAAGCAACGCAGTTAGATTCACCAACTGGGTTGGCGCTTCCGCAATAGTCACATTCCAGCCGGCGGAGCCGCTCGGATAGTTCTTGACCGGCGCCGACGGATTTCGCATACGCGTCAATCGTATCCCAGACTTGCTGGGTAAGGTTAAGCGACTCAATATCCGTCGCAATATCGTCCAGCCGTCCAAGAAGGTTCCAGGGGTTACGCAAGGCCGAGAAAATGGAGTATCCAATGCTGGCTGCAACGCCAAACATAGCCTGCTGGCCAATTTTGACTGAGACGCCATCTTCGACTTTTTGAATAATCACCGTTAGCGCTGTTTGCCCACCTGATACGCCATCGGTATTCGCAATTTGAACAGCTAGCTGGTCAGCGCTGCCTTGCTGTAAAACCTTAAAAACGCCGCGATCGAATTGTGAATTCAAGACGGCTGATACATCTTCTGGTGCGATCGTTCCGTGGTAAATTTTCTGATCCATCTTTAGGTTATAATCCGCCTGGTTGTAAGGAATAACAAGTTTGTATCTCTTATTATATACGCAGGTCTGGTATTTGTGGTTGTGACATAACATGAAAACAAAAGTCTACCGCTGGTTATTTCTTTTTGGGGGATTACTGATTCCTATATTTTTTCTATTATTCCAAAAAACTTCTGTAGAAGCTAGCGGATTTCCGCAGCTTCAAACAGTTCAAATTGCGACTGTGACCGGAACGCCTGTTGGGGCGGCAATTACCGTAAAAACAGATCAGGAACAAATTAATGTTCGGTCTGGTCCTGGCACACTTTACCCAAAAGTGGGAGTTTTGCTAGCCGGGCAAGTTGTGCCTGCCAAAGGTCGTTCACCCGGAGGAGAATGGATTTTGGTTGATTATCCAGGCGTGGAAGGTGGAGTGGCGTGGTTATACGCCCCGCTGGTTGATCTGGTTCCAGGGAGCGTATTGAAGGTGGTAGAGCCTCCTCCCACTCCGACCCCGCTAGTAACGCCAACAATTGACCCTACTCTGGCAGCCCAGTTTATAGTGACTTCCGTTCCTACGCGATTGCCCACCTTTACCCCGCCGCCACCGTTGGTCATCCCAACATTTCAAGCGGAAGACGTAGCCGGGGGCGCTATAGGAATTCCACCAGGGTTGATCATCATCAGCTTGTTGACTATTGGGGCTCTTCTAGGAGTAGTTTCCTTCACCCAGGGACGTTAATCCAGCAAGAATTTATCGAGCCGATGAAAACAGGAGGAGCTTAATTTATGCCCGCCTGTACTGTCATAATATTGAACGGTTGCTTCTTGAGCTAAAAAGAGATAGGTCGCCTTTTTTGATTGCTCCACCGAAACAACTGTGTCATCTGTGTTATGGGCGATAAAGACTTGCAGACCATTAAGGTTGCGGGTTTTAAGACGGTCTTCAAAACCAGGAGGCAAATAGCCAGCCAGGGGAGCTATTTTCGTAAGGGTGGTTTCAAGGCAAAATGTGTAGGTCAAAGCAGCTCCCTGACTGAAACCGATGATATCCAGCCGCGTATCATCGGAAAAATCGGGAACCCAATCCGGAAGACGCTTAAGTATTTCCTCAGTTTGCTTTGAAAATTGGGTAATATCCGGGCGAGTGCCATTTTGAGGAACCACCCAGGCAAACCCACCTTCTGGTATGGGGTGCGGGGCGCGTGGAGCAACCATCCAACTATTGGTCGGAATTTTCCGAGCAAATATCCACATGATATTTTCGTCACCCGTCCAGCCGTGCAAGAGGAGGACGACTCTGCCATTCCATTTACCACTGGGTGGGCGAACTCGGGCTATCCACCCTTTTGATTCGACAATTTTAGTTTCATCAAGAATTCTTATTTGCACGTTTTACAATCCAATCCATAATCCAAATTACCAGTACTATTGATAGGATAGGAACCATTCCAGCGCCAAGACAAAGAAAACCCATACCGGCAGCGCCTGCTCCATACATCAAAAAGATCAGACCGTCTCCAACCAAAAAAAGGATGAGGATGCCCCCGACAATCAGGCGGGTGGTCGTTTGCGAGGCGTATTTACGAAGGTCTCTCATTTTATTCTTCCAACTGAGTTGTATCCAGCATTTTTGCCGGAACGGGGATCTTGCGAAACCGCCGGGAGATGGCTTGCGGCCAATTAAGCGCGCGGTAGATATCATCCATGGCTTCGTCAGCAGCCTGTTCACCCAATCTGATTACTTCTTCTGTATCTACTTTGGCCAGAATTGAATATTGGTCAATTTTTGGACGAATAATAATTTCAGGTTTGTCAATTTGCAGGCGAAGTTCGGTCAACATGCGGGAACTGATATCAATTGAGTGGGTGAAAATATTCATCGCCTGGGCAAATTTCAACCGCGAGAAAGTATCCAATATTTGCTGGGGAAGATTTGAAACGTCTTCAATCCGTGGAGATGGCATGTGAATCCACCCTTCCATGGTTGGCGAGAGAACCACAGCGATGACTGGTAACGATGGCGCCAGCCATCTTGCCAGAGCAACTGGCACCGGATCGAGGATACTGCCATCAACGAGTAAGGCATTTCCCAATTCCCTGGGCGGAAACACGCCAGGAATGGCGATTGTTCCGAGAACAGCATCCAGCAGTTTTCCGCTGCTAATGATTACCTCCTGATCGGTTTTCAAGTCAACGGCTGTGCATGCAAAAGGTATCTCAAGATCTTGAAAGGTGCTGTCTCCCAGCATATCCACCAGGACATTCGCAACCCCTGATAAATCTAAAACGGATGGGCTGTTGGAAAAACTGAAACGAAAAATCTCATTCTGATTCATCTGTAAAATATGCTTTTCGATTTCATCCGGGCTGAACCCTTTGGCGGCGACGGCTCCGACAATTCCTCCGACGCTGGTTCCGGCAATAGCTTTTATAGATATTCCCAGTTCTTGTAACCGGCGAATTACACCAACATGAACTATTCCCTTAACACCACCGCCACCCAGGGCAATTGATACATCAGGCATGAAAATAACCTCTCAGAAATCTAAATTTACCAGTGATTATACCCACGCTTTACAGAAAATTACCGGCGATGAAGAAATATTGTCATCGGCAGGGTATACTAGAAATTTGAAATTGAAGGAATTTTTAATGAAGTTCTCTTTCCCAATTATTCACCGGTTGCAACAGGATACTCTGGCCAGAAATAGCATGCATTTGTATTTCGATACGGCGTGGTTTGGTGTTTTAACCGGAAGTACCCTGTCATTTTTGGCAATTTATGCCGCCCGCATCGGGGCAACCAGTTTTCAAATCGGTATGATCAATGGAGCTCAAGCTCTGGTCAATTTGGGTATTGCGTTACCGGTTGGACTCTGGCTTGCCAGACGTCCGGTCGATAAATCGGTTTTTGCATCTGCAATTTTGCAAAGAATGTTCTATGCAGTACTGATATTCTTACCAATTCTCTTCACCCAATCCGGGGAGATGACAGCCATATTGGTCACAATATTTGTGATGTCAATCCCGGGAACGGCGGTATCGATTGGGTTCAATGCGCTTTTCGCAGATTCGGTGCCGGCATACCATCGCGGCCGGGTGGCTGGCATACGCAATGCGGTTCTTTCCATTACGACCATCGCGATAACTTTGATCTGCGGTCAGATTTTGACTTTGGTGATATTCCCCCTCAATTATCAAATTGTTTTTGGCATTGGCTTTTTTGGGGCAGCCATGAGTACCCTGCATCTATGGTTTGTAAATCCGGCCTTTCCCGAAAAGCATGCCGAAGAGCAAATCAAAACTATTCCCGGAGCAAGTGGCCTACTTAAAGGTCTGCTGCGATTTGATGTATTGCAAGGACATTTTGGCGCCAAAATCAGTCTTTTGTTAGCTTTTCATTTTGTGCAATACCTGGGTATTGCCATCTTCCCCATTTATCAAGTGAGCATCCTGAAATTATCCGATTCCGTGATCAGTATCGGAAATGGCTTTTTCTTTGTAATAGTATTTTTTGTTTCCATGCGGCTTGAAGGTCTAACGGGAAAATATGGTTACAAGAACATCTTGGGAGCTGGAATTGTTTTGCTAACTTTATATCCAGCGGTTTTATCCATGAGCCATGAACCTGTTTTGTTTTATGTGGCCTGTGCCATGGGAGGGATTGCCTGGGGATTGGCAGGGGGAGCGCTCTACAACTATATTCTTGAATCTGCTCCGCCTGGTGGACGGGCCGGGTTTTTGGCCTGGTACAACCTGGTGTTCAATGCCGGTATATTATTGGGGTCACTGGGCGGTCCATTGCTGGCAAATTTGACGAATTACAACATCGCCCTGTGGATTGTCGCAGCCGTCAGATTGGCAGCCGGTTTGGCGCTTCTACGCTGGGGTTAGTATGTTAAAATAGTCCTATGGGCATCAAAGTAGTCGCGAAAAACCGAAAAGCTCATTTTGAATATTTTTTATTAGAACGATTTGAAGCCGGTATCGCTCTGGTAGGCACGGAAATAAAATCTATTCGAGCAGGGCAAATCAGCCTGGCAGAAGCGTATGTGGAAGTCACTGAGCGGGAAGCCTGGTTGATTAACGCGCATATTGCTCCGTATGAGGCTGCCAGCCGCTATAACCACGATCCGAAAAGGCCGCGCCGGTTACTGCTGCACAAACGCGAAATCCGTGAAATGTTTGATTCTGTCCGTCAAAAAGGCACCACGATTGTTCCCCTGCAAGCTTATCTCAAAGATGGCCTGGCCAAGGTGGAAATAGCCGTAGCTAAGGGAAAAAAGTTGTATGACAAACGTGAGGTGATGGCCAAGCGGGATGCAGAGCGCGAGATGAAGCGCGAATCCTCCGGGAAAGATTGAATTGCCTGGTCAAGCAATTATGTTAAATCTCTGGCTGGCAACGGTTGTAACCCTGGCAGCAGCGGTAGGTTGGCTGCGCTTGAATGATTATTTTGCTCACCGTGGATGGGTAAGCGGGCAGACCAGCCGCAAAATTATCCACATTGGAACCGGCCCGCTTTTTGTTCTTTGCTGGTTGCTATTCCCGGATGTGATCTGGTCTCGTTACTTGGCTGCGATAATTCCGCTGCTAATTTCCATCCAGTTTTTCCTGGTGGGGTTGGGCATCATTAAAGACCAGTCCGCTGTAGATGCAATGACCCGTCGGGGTGACCGAAAAGAAATTTTGCGCGGGCCGTTGTTGTACGGTATGGTTTTTGTGATTCTTACCATCCTGTATTGGAAAGATTCGCCCATCGGAATAACCGCTTTAATGCTGCTCAGTGGGGGCGACGGGCTGGCGGACATTATTGGGAAGAGATTTGGTTCCCACAAATTATCCTGGTCAAAAAACAAATCATGGGCGGGGTCGATTGCCATGTTTGCTGGCGGAATTGGTTTTACCTTTTTCGTCCTGTATGTTTTTATGCTAACGGGTGTATTCTCTATGCCTTTTCAGGCGCTTATCCTTCCGGTAGTAGTAATCGGTATTATTTGCACCGTAATAGAATCTATGCCTTTGGAAGAATATGATAATCTTACCGTCCCAATTACAGCAGTACTTTTGGGGCTATGGCTTCTCCCGAAGGGATAATATTTATTCAATACTGAGGAAGGTAGCGAGTATAATTATTGCTTGATCTGAAAAGTTGAACTTTTCAACTTGTGGAACCATATTGGAACCTGAAATTGATTAAATAAATGAACCAATCAAGCTTCATCAATTGGCAGGATAGTTCATTTTATTGGTGAACCTATGAAAAAAAACATAACTAGAAGAGAATTTATAAAGTATTCCATGGCAGGTTTTGGGGTACTTGCTGTAAAACCAAAAATGGATTGGTTGATGCCAGCTGCTGAAATACCGGCATCAGAGCGGTTAGGACGAATTGCAGTTGGCATGGTTAATCTGCGGGCACGACCCTCAGTGGATGCACCTTCTGTTGGCAAAGTATATGAAGACCAATTGGTGCAATGGAATCGTGATGTTGTAGGCGATTTACCTGCTGGATTGTTGAATCGAAAGTGGATTGAAACCCCCAACGGCTATTTATATATGGCTAGTGTGCAACCGGTTAGAAATATTCCCAACATGCCTATATCTGCACTGCAAGAAAATCAATCTGAGCGGGGAATGTGGGTAGAAGTGACTGTTCCATATGTGGATCTCATTCTGGCCAATCCACCGGCCAGGGGGCCGTGGCTGGAAGTCGCTCGGACTCCGCGCATTTACTACAGCCAGGTTGTCTGGGTGGATAATATTCGCACTACCGCGGATGGTAAGATACAGTACAGTCTTAATGAACGCTACGGCAATCCAGGTGATATCTTCTGGGCGGCCGCGGAGGGCTTCCGACTGATATCATCAGAAGAAATTGCCCCGATTAGCCCGGAAATTGCCGAAAAAAGAGTTGAAGTCAGCGTAGCCCGACAGACGCTTTCTTGTTTTGAAGGTAATCGGGAGGTGTATTTTTGCCGTGTTTCCACTGGCGCAAAGTTTGACTTTGAAGGCAATCCAGTGGATAAGTGGGCAACGCCGCTTGGTCCGCACCCAATCTGGCGCAAATTGCTTTCGATTCACATGGCTGGCGGAACTACCGGTGCAGGATGGGATACGATGGGGATTGCCTGGACAAGTCTTTTTTCGGGGGAAGGGGTAGCCATTCATTCAACCTTTTGGCACAATAATTTTGGTCTGCCGGTTTCGCACGGCTGCGTGAATGCCACACCAGAAGACGCTAAATGGATATTCCGTTGGACTACACCCGGCGTACCTTATAATCCCGGTGACCTGACGGTTTCCATGCCGGGGGGAACTATCGTAAATGTAACGGATGGATAAGCGACTTTGACAATTTCCCTTGGGTTGGCTTTTTTAGCCGGGTTGGCTTCTTTTCTGTCACCCTGTGTTTTTTCTTTGGTTCCAGCCTATATTGGATACCTTGGCGGCCGCTCGCTCGCTGTTTCTAATCAAGGAACAAATGAGAATAAGTGGTCAACGCTTTCTCATGGTTTTGCTTTTGTACTGGGTTTTAGTCTTGTTTTTATCGGGCTTGGATTAACTGCTTCATTGATTGGTAACCTGCTCTTTGCCGTGCGCGATTGGTTGGCAAAAATTGGCGGGGTTGTGGTCATTCTTTTTGGTCTGCACATGACTGGGTTATTGCGAATTCCTTTTCTGGATCATGACCTACGTCCGCAGTCTAAAGTAGAAGATCAGAGAAGTTATTTCTCCTCTTTTCTTCTGGGCATCTTTTTTTCGGCTGGTTGGTCTCCCTGTGTTGGTCCAGTTTTGGGCGCAATATTGACGCTCGCGCTGAATAATGGGTCTATCAGCGAGGGGGCTCGGTTATTAACTGCCTATTCGGCAGGTTTGGCCATTCCATTTTTGATTACCGCATTGGGGATTGGGTGGATAGCAAAAGGGATGAAGAAACTTAGACGGTATGTGTCAATTGTCGAAAAAATTATGGGCGGATTGCTACTCATTGTTGGAATATTGTTATTCTTCGGGTTATTTGAACAAATTGCTCGATTCGGATATTTTGTTGATTTCGGAATTTAGACAGATAAATTGAATCAATCAAAGATATTCCTATTGATTGGCGGGCTGGGGGTGGGTTTTCTGCTAGGCGGGATGATATTATGGATTGGTTCACCGCGATTGGATACTTCCGCATCAGTCGAACCCCCGCTACCGAAAATAGGTTCCCCGATTCCTTCTTTCGATTTGCCTGATGTAGACGGCAGAATGATCAGCAACAAAGAATATCTGGGGACTCCATTGATGATCAATTTTTGGGCTACTTGGTGCGCCCCATGTAAATTGGAAATGCCGCTATTACAGAAAACAGCAAAAAGATATGAAAAGAGTCTTACGGTTTTTGCTGTGAATTTCGATGAACCTAAAGAAACTGTGATTAAATATGTAAGCCAAAATAGTATCGATATTCCAGTTGTTTTAGACGAATCCGGCGCAATGGCAAATTCCTACGGCGTTCATGCCTTCCCGGTTACTTTTTTTATTGATAAAGAAGGAATATTGCAGTCAATACATATTGGACAATTGAGCGAAGTTTTGGTTAAGACCTATCTAAAAACGATTGGGATCACTGAATGATAACTGTCACCCTCTTTCGAAAAAATGAATGTGAAGAATGTGAAGAAGTTCTGGGAATCTTGAAAGAAATCCAAGAACTTCACCCACATCGGCTGGCTGTTGTGAATGTAGACGCAATGGAAGGGGGTGATCAGTTTGATGCCAAAATCAAGTATCCGTACATCAAAACTGGTCCCTATGTGATTCACCATCCCTTCAATAAAATGGATCTACAAGTGGCTATCGGGGCATCAACTGATCGGGCGAGTCATTTGGAATCAATCGGCGACCAGAGTTATCAAAAACGGATTGAGCGCGGCCGGAAAGTGACTGGAACTGATCGATTTTCTTTCTGGCTGAGTAAATATCTAATGCTTATGATTAGTTTCTTTATATTTTTATATGCCGGTCTGCCATTTCTGGCTCCGGTACTGATGAAAGCAAATATTGTTGCGCCGGCTAAAGTGATCTATGCCATTTATTCTCCGTTATGCCATCAATTGGCTTTTCGATCGTGGTTTCTGTTTGGGGAACAACCTTTTTATCCGCGCTCTCTGGCCGGTGTAGCAGGTTTCAAGACATTTGAAGAGGTGACAGGAATTCCGGCGACCGAGATATTTGAAGCCCGCGAGTTTGTTGGAAACGAGCAAATCGGTTTCAAGGTTGCTCTTTGCGAGCGAGACACGGCTATTTATGGAAGTATGTTTTTCTTTGGCATAATTTTCATGGTTACTGGAAAACGGTTGAAAACAATTCCATGGTATCTCTGGATAGTATTTGGGCTGATACCAATCGGGCTGGATGGATTTTCACAATTACCCGGTCTATCCAGTGGCCTGCTGCCAGCCTGGGTACCGCTGCGGGAAAGCACCCCATTATTACGCGTAATAACGGGAGCGCTTTTTGGCGGGTCAACAGCCTGGTATCTTTTTCCATTGATCGAGGAATCCATGCGGGAAACTCGTCATTTTCTGGCAGCGAAAATGGTGATAGCAGATCAATTATCTTCTGAAGATGGGAATCAAGGATGATTCGGCAAAGAACTAATGGATTAACCTACTATCAGTTCGAATCATTCTTGAATTATCCTTTGCATCAGGGAGTGTTTACAAGATCAGGCGGAGTCAGCCCGACGCCCTGGCATTCCCTGAATCTCGGCGGGTTAAGTAGTGATAGCAGGGAAAACATCATTGAGAATCGAAAGCGGATTTTCTCCTGTTTTGATTTGCCAGTGGAATCTATCTATGATGTCTGGCAGGTGCACGGAAATACTGTAATTTGCACAGAAACCGCCCGACTATTGGATGAAGATCATGAAAAAGCAGATGCGATCTTCACCAATAAAATAGGGATAACACTATTTATGCGTTTTGCAGATTGCGTTCCTTTGTATTTTTATGATCCAGTTATGCAAGTAGTTGGTCTCGCTCATGCCGGACGGATTGGGACGATCAATCGAATTGCTGCTGATTGTGTAAAAACTATGCAGGAAGAATACGGCTCACGAGCTGAAGATCTTCTGGCAGCAATTGGCCCTTCTATAGGGCCAGACCATTACGAAGTCAGGGAGGATGCGATACATCAGTTGGAAGCATCATTTGAAAAATCGGAAGAATTTATTATCCGGTCAGAAAACAGCAGGATATTTCTTGATCTTTGGAAAATCAACCAGCAGATTTTGAGTGAATGTGGTGTGAAACAGATAGAAATGGCGCAGATTTGCACAGCCTGTCATACGGATGAATGGTTTTCGCATCGGGCGGAAAACGGCCAAACGGGACGGTTTGGCGCTTTACTGGCGCTACAAGGGGAAAAATCATAATGGTGATAACCAGCGAAATTCAAAAGAAGTATGAAATAATCCTCTCCCGTTTGAATAAGGCTGTTGAGCTTTCAGGCAGGAACCCACAGAGCGTCCGTTTATTAGTAGTGACCAAAGGACAGCCGGCGGAAAAAATACTGGCTGCTTATGCAGCCGGCGCCCGATTGTTTGGTGAAAATTACCCTGAAGAGACGGAAGGAAAGCTTCCGCATTTACAGAAACTACCTGGAATTGAATTTCACATGATTGGCCATCTGCAAAGCCGCAAAGCAAAAATTGTTGCAAGTCATTTCTGTTACATGCATTCCATTGATCGAATTTCAATTGCTGAAAAACTAAACCAGGAATTGGAAATTGTTAACAAGTACCTGCCAATCTTACTGGAAATGAATGTTGGAGGGGAAGAATCAAAACAGGGATTTGCCGCGTGGGATCGATCTATGTGGGATAATCTTACTGAACAAATAATCCAAATTGTGCAGTATTCCAGGTTGCAGATAAAGGGATTAATGACCATGCCGCCGCTGTCCTTAAACCCGGAAGAAACCAGGCCGTATTTTGTAAACATGCGGGATTTACGTGACTATTTGATGAAGATTATCCCCGGGCAATCATGGCATGAATTATCGATGGGTACCAGCGCTGATTACGAAATTGCCATTCAAGAGGGTGCAACATTTATTCGGGTGGGGAGCGCCATTATGGGCCCTCGGCCGCCAAAAATCTAAGTTATAAGAGGATCAATGGGCATTATATTATTTACAGCGATTTCCAAGTTTCTTCAATTATTATCCATGATTGTGTTTGTGGATGTAATTCTTTCGTATTTCTTGCCACCATATAATCCAATCCGGGCATTTTTAGATCGGATTGTAGAGCCGCTTCTTTCCCCCATCCGCAGAGTAGTTCCGGCAATGGCGGGGATAGATTTTTCCCCGATGGTTTTGATCATCCTTCTTCAGGTATTGGATTCCGTAATCTCTTCGGTTGCAGTAAGATTCTAATTATTCCATCGGAATTTTGATGACCGATAAATGGACTAAATAAGTTCACAAAGAAATAGTTGAAAAAAGATAGACAAAAAATCCACGTGTTCCATAGGTAATAAATTCTGAAGAACGATATAGTTCCCTGCACTTTATTCCCTATGGGTGATTCGGGGTACCTTTTCGCTGATGTAAATAACCTGCTGAGCAGGTAAATATTGATTAATTAACCAGCGTATAAAATCCGGCCGCAGGTGGCGCATAGAACAAGGCGCTGCGGTGAACGAGCAGCCTGCCAATCAGCGGGGGTGAGGGTGGAACCGCATCCCATGCAAGCCTGTTCAGAAACCAGGGCGACAGCCAAGCCGCGTTTGGTTTTCCTTAACGCCACATATTTTTGCAGCACGTCCTCTTCCAAGTTTTGAATAACGGCATGCCGCTCAATAAAGAGGTTTTCTTTTTTCTTTTCCAATGAAGAAAATTCTCCTTTGGAGGATGCAACCCGCGTGGCAAAAATAGATTGGGCTTCAACCCATTCCGCCTTGATGGAAGTCTGATTTGTTTCGAGTTCCTCAAATTGCATCATGACTGAAAATTGAGCTTCATCTTGAATGGAAATTTGTTTTTTCAACGATCCGATTTCATTTTGAATATCTTGTAATTCACGGGGAGAGCGGATTTTCCCTCCGTATAAAGATTGTTCGCTTTCCTGTAATTTCATTTGGAAATGATGGTTTTTCTCGTCAATATCTTGTAATTGCTTCTGACAGACTTTCAGTTGATTTTCTGCTTCTGAAAGACGGCTTTTTACTTCATCAAATTCCGACTCATCTTTAATGATTCGTTGGATTTCTTGTTGCCGGGAGGAAATCTGGTCTAATTCGGTATCAATTTTTTGCAGACGGGAGAGCTGAAAGGCTGGGTTCATACATTGATTATAGATGCAATTGTTTAACTTGCGTAAAGGAAAATACACGAATTTTGGAAGGGAGATAGAATTAAGCAATCATGAAGAAATCATCTGCCATTACTATATTCTGCCTGTTGATTATATGTTCGGCTATGCCGGCATTAGTTGGCTATTTATTGTCTAATGGCGATTCGGTTTTCAGCGGGGTTGTCTTTAATCCAATTGACGGCTATACCTACCTGGCGAAAATGGAAATTGGAAGTGCTGGTGATTGGTTATTTAGCCTGCCTTTTACGGCTTCGCCGGGAGAAGGGCGTCTACTTTTCCCATTCTATATTATGGCTGGCCAATTCTTTCAAATAGTGGGCGTTCCTCTTTCAGCAGGTTTTAATATCCTTCGTTTACTTGCCTATGGATGCCTGGTTCTGGTTCTCTTCCGATTGGCTGATTGTATTTTTCAAGATAAAACAGACTCGCGGGGATTAAGCGTCTTCTTGATGGCGGCCGGCGGTGGGTTAGGTTGGCTTCTACTACCTTTCGGTAAATACGGTGCGGATTTTTGGGTTTCCGAAGCATTTCCGTTTTTAGCTGGATTGGCAAATCCGCATTTTCCCCTGGCGCTCGCTTTGATGGTTTTCTCTGTCATATTATTCAAGCATCCGAAAACTGGATGGCGGAGATTGGTATTCGGCTTGATTGCAATATTTCTGTCAATCCTATCTCCATTTGGATTTGTTCTTATGTCCTTTGTCCTGATCTTTGCCTGGGTTTGGGAAAGATTGGATGGACAATCATCTGCGTTGCTGCCAGTTTTGATATTTGTCACCGCCGGTTTACCCTACAGCATTTATCAATATTGGGCTGTTGGATCAACCCCTCAACTGGTCGCCTGGACAGCCCAGAATCAGACCCCTTCTCCACAAATTTGGGATGTTCTGCTTTCTTTTTCACCATGGATATTATTAATATTTGTGGGCTGGCGTTATGTCTATGCTCTAAAGAATAACCCTGTTGTTCGGCGATTGATTATCTGGGTAATAGTGGGACTTCTTCTAACAGTTATTCCATATAATTTGCAACGGCGATTCATGATTGGCCTTTCCATACCTATCACCAGCCTGGGATTATTGGTTTTGCCAACAATCGCGCCACAGTTGAAAATTTCTATCCGGAAATTTCTACCAATTTGTGCTGCCGCAACCATTCCAACCACCATTCTGATATTGCTAATGGTTAGCTTTGCCATTGGAACCCGCACACCAATGTATTATTATCAGTGGGATGAACTGAAGGCGGTTGAATGGCTTTCTCAACAAAAGGATGGGAAAGCGTTGGTACTGGCATCCGATCAATCCGGTCTGTTTATTCCGGCTGTCAGCCGCTTGCGGGTGTTATATGGCCATCCTTTTGAGACAGTAGATGCCGAAAATGAAAAGCAGAGCGTGACCGACTTTTTTACCGGAAAACTGAATTTGGCTGCTGAGAAGGATTACCTAAAGCGGAAAAGAGTGAATTGGATATTTTATGGGCAGCGCGAGAGCGAATTGGGCGTCCCCGGGATTATCAATGGCAGGGTTCCTTCAATGCAGTTTGGTAGCGTCAAGATATTTGACGTGGCGGAGTTCAAAGATTGAAAATCAAATGGATTTGGAGCATGCTTCTAATACCCTGTCTTCCGCTGATAGTGGCGTGGAACCAGTTTATTGTTCCGGCAGGTACCAACGTTTCGGATGTTTTGATAACCCACTATCCAAATCTGCTTTTTATTCAACGCTCTTTGCTGGAAGGCAGCGGAATTCCACTGTGGTCCTTACAAATTCTTAGTGGATATCCATTTGCAGCCAATCCATTATCAACCCTGTGGTATCTTCCCGCCTGGCTTGCATTGATCTTTCCGCTACCGCTTGGCATCAATCTGGTGATTGCGCTGCATATACTCATCGGCGGTTTTGGGATGGTGAATTTGCTTCACAAACTACAGGTGAAAGAACCCGTAGTCTGGTTGGGTGCTGTTCTATATGGCCTTTTACCGGCCGGTTTTTCTCACGTTGTTGCCGGCCATTTTACCTGGGTATGTGCATCCGCCTGGTTGCCGTGGCTTTTATCTTTTACGTATACCCAAAGGGAACCTGGGGCAGGGAAGGTGATCTTACCAGCCGCAGCCCTTGGATTGATAATGTTGGCTGATTTACGGTTTGCCGCGTATGCTGTTTTGATCTGGATCATGCAGAACATTTATCTTGGATTATCGGAAAAGAAAACAAGAATTTCGGCAAAGCTAACGATGTTGGGGATGGTTGGACTCAGTATCACATTGGCCGTTGGAATCAGCGCCGTAGTCTGGCTGCCATTGATCGAATACACAGCATTAAGCACCCGCAGCTTAATGACGGTAAAGGAAACGTTTTTTCTTTCTCTGCCGATTCTGCAAATGATAGGTTTTGTTGTAACAGGACAACCTTCAACTCTTGAATGGGTTGCGTATTTGGGGGCAGGAATTGTTATCCCGGTTTTGTTTTCTTTTGGATTATTGAAAAGGCAGACGATATTAATTCTTTGGTGGATCGTTGCAGTCCTTTGCTTTTTCTGGTCTTTTGGGGAGGTGAACCCAATAAATCAGTGGCTGGTAAGTTTGCCGGGATTCAATCTGTTGCGGGTGCCTTCACGCGGATTATTCTTTTTGAGTTTTTCTTTGTTAATGATTTCCATGATAACCCTGAATGATTTCTTACAGGGGAAAACGGAGAACATCAAATATTTCAGACTGGGAGCGCTGGGGTTTACAGTTCTGATTACTATGCTGCAATTCGGAATATATTATTCCAACCCGGAAAAAAATTCTCTCCTCATCTGGCATTTGATACTTACTTTCATCATCTCGGGGATAATTCTTGTTTTTTCCTACAGAGGTATAACCGGTTCAGCTTTTATAGTAGTTTTCTCACTTGCGGTAATTTGCGACCTTGGTATTTCTAATTGGGGATTTGTTGAATATCGTTCGCTTCCAGATGCACTTTCAGAAGGAGCGGAGGAAGCACAGTATCTTGCTTCACAAGGAGCTTCCTTCAGGGTATTTTCGCCATCCTATTCAATATCGCAGCAAACGGCTGCCAATGTAAAATTGGAACTGGTTGACGGAATTGATCCGCTTCAACTCACAACGTATGTTGATTATGTCACGAAGGCTGCCAAACTTCCCCAGGATGGTTATTCTGTAACCTTGCCGGCCTTCGCCAGCGGTGATCCTGCAACTGACAATGCAGGCATTCAACCGGATGCGGCCGCCTTTGGGCTGCTCAATATGCGGTATCTGGTTGCTGCTTTTCCGGTGGAAGCGAAGGACTGGGTTTTGGAAAAAAAGACGAAGAATAATTATATCTATGCCAGCAATTCCGCCCGCGGCTGGGCGTGGATTGAAGCCGGCGAGCCAGATATTTCTGCCAGGTTTTCTTCTGTTAAGAGCATCACGCGGACGAATAACAAAACTATTGTGGAAGCAGAAGGCCCAGGAACCCTTGTATTATCCGAGATAAATTACCCAGGGTGGCAGGTGACGATTGACGGCCAACCAGCAGAGATCAAAAATGCGTATAAACTATTGAGGTCTGTGTCCATCCCCGATGGAACCCATGAAATTCACATTACTTTCGTCCCATATCTTGTTTATTCTGGGGGAGGAATCAGTCTGCTGTCGATTCTTCTTTGTGTTGGTTTAATGAATGTATTAGGCCGCAAATGATTGATAAAGAAGATCGCCGCTGGCTTTTTGTTACTACCTTAATCTCTCTGATAATTGTGTTTCAAGGAACCTGGCGGGTTTCTGCGCCGGTTTATCGACCGGTTGCTGAAGTAGCCATGTTTGAGGTTGTTAATAAAGCAGCCAGACCGGATGATGTCGTTTTGGCCACTTACGAAACGGGAAATGTCATTCCTGCCTGGGCGCCTGTCTATGTATTGGCCGGGCATGGGCCGGAAAGCGCTAATTTGAAAGATATTCGGCCTGAAATTTCAGCTTTTTTCTCTGGAGCCAAAGATATGGAGTGGCAAAAGGAAATGCTTTCACGCTTTGGAGTGCAATTCATCATTTCCGGACCGTCGGAGAAAGCCCAAGGGAACTGGGAAGCTGTTTTCGGGAGCAACTATATCCTGATTTATCAGCAGCATGAATACAAAATATTCAAGGCGGAGGATACGGATGGTAAATGATCCAAAACCTGCCGGTTGCGAATATTCCAAATGGATATACCTCCCGTTAATCCTGGCTCCGTTGATTTTATTTTTGCCGGCGCTTATTCCTGGAAAGTCGCTTTTCTGGGGCATCACTTCCATCCAATTTATCCCCTGGCATTGGGCAGCATTGAAAGACATACAACAAGGGGTATTTCCGCTCTGGAACTCCTTGAATGGGCTTGGAGCGCCTCTGGCGGCTAATTACCAATCGGCATTGTTCTATCCGCCAACATGGTTGGTACTGATTGCGGGATGGATTGGTGGAATTACCTGGATGGCCTGGGCGCATGGTCTTTTGATTGTCCTGCATCTAATATGGGCGGGCTGGGGAATGAAATCCCTCACCGCCTATTTGGGAATCAGTCCTATTCCACAGGTGATTTGCGGATTAGCATATGGGATGTGCGGATATCTGGTAGCCAGAGGCGAATTCTTATCCATGGTGCAGGCTTCTTCCTGGATTCCGTGGATTTTACTGGCTGCCTCTCAATTGGCTGTCCCAATTAAACAAGCCAACTTGGAAGGGTCGAAAAACCTGACAAAACCCGTCTTTTGGCTTTCATTAGCATTTTCCGGGCAATGGTTAAGCGGTCATGCCCAACTCGCCTGGTATACACTTATATTTTGCTGTGGCTGGCTTTTCTATGGCGCTGTGATTAACGGGGGCATTAAACAAGTAATAAAGGTGATGTTGCTAACACTGGCGGCAGGCGCCATTGGTTTCCTGGTAAGTTCTATTCAATTGATTCCAACAATTGAATACTTCTTACAATCGCAGCGTTCCGGAGTTATTGATAATCAGACAGCGTTATCGTATTCATTCTGGCCTTGGCGGGTAATCACCTTTTTAATTCCAGATTTCTTTGGTAACCCGGGCAGGGGAGATTACTGGGGATATGCCAATTACTGGGAAGATGCTATTTATGTAGGTATTCTCCCCCTCTTTTTTGCATTCAATTTTGTATTTGGGCGTGGAATGAACCGTTTTGCGGATATCCGGGAAAAGGTAATACCTTTCCTGTGGTTTGCAGGAATAACTATTGTGGTTGCTTTCGTTATGGCTCTGGGCTGGAATACGCCCGTGTTTCCCTGGTTATTTGAACACGTTCCGACATTTGGCCTTTTCAACGGCCCTGTCCGATGGATGATTTTAGTTGAGGTTTGCATTATTCTACTGGCCGGGTTTGGAGCGGAAGAATGGATTAAGCACGGTTTTCTACACAAAAAACAAATCAATATTTGGCTGACAGTGGTACTGGCAGGAATAGCTGGGGCGACAGGCGCCTGGTTTTTCCTTCCCGAAATCAACCGCACATTTGTGACATCAATTATGGCTGTCGGAGTTTTCCTGATCGGCTACCTGATTTTGGCGCGTTTCAAACCGAAAAGTGGCAGGCTGGATGTTTGGAGGATTCTGATTATTGGCTGGCTGTCCCTTGATTTGATCTGGGCAGGTTATTCCCTTAATCCGGTTGTTGATGCCAGTTTTTATCAGACTGCGGTCGATACAAAGTATTTTCCAGCTTTAGGTAGCGGACAGAGAATTTATTGGGATAGCAATATGGAAAAAACTCAGAAGTTCAGTCGGTTTTTCCAATTCAAAGATATCCGTCCGACGGCAGATATGAATAACTTGCCGGTTACTTTATTACCGAATATCAATATCCTATCTAATGTTGCTTTGCTGAATAATTTTGATCCGATGGTTCCAGCCAGATTCGCGGAATTCATAAAAGAACTTGCGGCTAGTCCAACGGAAGAACGCAACCGTTATCTTTCGCTGGCAAATGTAAATAAGGTATCTGCAGTGAACTCTGTGGATATTCACGAAGTAGGCTGGCAGCAGATTAATCCACTGGCAGAAGTACGCCTGGTTCCTTGCGCTGAAACTGCCCATGATGCAGAAGAATCGCTTAATTGGATGCGTAGCGCGGTCATGGAAAATAGGTTAGGTGAAAAAATCGTTGTGGAAGTAGGTTCTGGCTGGCAAAGTGGTTGCCAACCTGTTTCGGCATCCAATAAGGCAGAGATTGTTACCTCAGAACGAGATAAAGGTTTGGCCGTTGAAATTCGCGAGAATCCAATAAAACAGTGGCTTTTCATCGCCCGCACCTGGTATCCTGGCTGGCAAGCCAGGATTGACGGGGTGAAGGTTGATCTTCAGCGGGCAGATTATCTATTTATGGCAATCGAGGTGCCGGCTGGAAACCATTCCATCGAATTGTTTTATCAACCACTCTCGTTTCAGATTGGGCGTTTGCTATCAATATGCGGGATTCTAATTATTATTGGTGCAGCAGTTGTATCCAAAATCAAAAAGAGGAAACTTTTAAAGAAAGAGACGAAGTTGGTTTAGGATACATTAATTGTGAAAACGGGTTATTAACAATCTTGAAAATGACATTCTCACAAGGGTTGGGCACAATTGCATAATCCTTACCTGATGACCTCAACACTCTGTATCAGGAATTATCTCCGATGCCTTCATCCTCATCTGTGATGGCTTTCCAAAATCCGTGGATTCCATTCGAAGTGACCCCGAAGAAAAATCTAAATCCCTCAGGTAACCGTTGCACAAGGTCAAAAGCAGGTGATTTACCCTGTTGGTAACGTTTAATTAATCCGTAATCGCCGTTCCAATACGCTGTTCTTGAATCAAAATCGGTTTCTAATTCTAAATACCGGCTGATAGCATAATGCCAAAGCCGCCGTGCCGAACGTTGGGTTACATTTTTCACTACCGAGCCGTTGCGCAAGTCGCGCATGGTGAAATAGCGCGTACCCTGGCGTTCTTCAACATGCGCCACTTCAACGCCCGTCCGGGGGGTAATGTCACCTGGTTGGTGTAATTCTTCCGGTTGCGCGGTAACAGGTTCTGGCGCTGTTTCGCGGCCGGGTTCCACTTGTTGGTTAACCGGATGAATTCTCTTGCGGGTTACCAATCCAACAATCTCATCCCGAACAGCCAAGCCTGTTTCGGCTTCGCTGCGCACGTAGATTTTGTTATCTTCCACGGCATAGGGCGGGTCATCGCCACGGGGAATGATGATGCGGATCACTTTTTTCCCACGCGTTTCCTGAATATCAATATTGCAGGTAAGCGGTGGACTAATTTTCTTTGAAATTTCCTTTTCCAGCAGATTAACATTTTGTTCTGCATCAGGAACTCCCACCGGCGGTTTATGCGGATCCGCTCCGGTGCCGATGTACAACGTACCGCCATTGGTGTTGGCGAAGGCGCAAATGTCGGCAATGATGGAATAGAGTTTTCCACCCCGAACCGAAACAGCCTCGTGAAAATCCTGAATAATATTGGCACCCTCTTCCTGAGAAGAATGGATGAAATCGAATGCGGGTTCTTCTTTCATGCGATGCGGGCGGGTGCGGGAAAAGTCGTTGGATAGGAACAGGTCTTTTAATGCAATAAAGCTAACTTCCGGGATAAGAACATCAGTAGCCCGATCTCCAATCCCCAAATTCTTTTTTCGATTTAGATCTGCCGTCAGGCGGTGGGCGTCAGATCCCTGAATGCAATGCATACGGCGAGGATATTCTGGTTTCGTCCCATTAAAAAATGCAGCCGTTGAGCGGGCGGCATTTGTATCCAGGTCGGTAACTTCCAGGGCATTTAAGGCAATATCTTGCGTGTAGGCGATTTTCGTCTGCCCGCCAAAGTTGAATCCACGCATGGCAACTCCATTGCTGGAATTGGCGTGGGCCGCGATGACGATTCCGCCAGCATCTCGGATTTTTTGGTAGGTTGTCAGCACGTCAGTTGTGGCGCCAACAGTGGCCGAGCCTTCATCCAACTGCTGTCCTGGAATTTTCAAATCTAACAATAAATGCTCGATATCTCTTATGGGTGTGGTAGGTGCGAATATCCCAATGATATGGAATCCGAAAGTTGCTGTAAACTCTATTCCGGGTAGGATGAGCATCTTTTTCATCAGCCGGCGGTATTCAGCCAACTTGTTATTTTCCTCTGGTAAGAGGCGGTTTAATTTTTCCAGCATTTCAAGCTGATCTATTTCATCTCGCATCAACCGGTATCCGGCGATGGAATTGTGATCCGTAAATGCGATTATGTCTAATCCGCGTTGCTCTGCTCTTTGAATAACATCTAAATAGGTTGCTTCCGGCTGTTGAAAGTCACTCGAGGCCGGGGTGTGGATATGTAAATCAATAGTACTCCATTGGTTGGATGGTTCTGGTTTTTTCCCCAAAATTATCTCCTTTTTCAAAAGGATTTTCTCCTTAATTTGTATATGTCTTTATCAGATGAATTAATTCATCTGGCATAAATGGTTTCATGAGAAACGCATTGGCCCCGGCATCCATACATTCCTGGTTGCAGTCGGACCCGGAACTCATGATTACTTTTGTTTCTTTCAGATCATGAGTTGCTCGGATTAATTTTAGCAGAGTCAAACCACTAATGCCAGCGAGATTAAGATCCATAAGGATCACATCCGGTTTAGTCTCCTGAAAAATCCGTAATGGGTCGCTTAAAGGAAAGGAAGGACAGGTAACCTGGTAATTTTCCAATTCCAGCAGGGTTTGCAGAAGAGACCGCATCATTTCATTATCTTCCATAATGAGAATCTTCTTTTTATCACTCATTTTTCTTTCCAGTTTTCTTTGGTATGGCTATCTTAATAACTTCTTCCATTCGTTCAACCAGGTGAAATTTTAGCGCATTCCTGATTTCTTTGGGAATGTCATCCAGGTCTGGTTCATTCAAAGCTGGTAGAATAATCGTCTTTAATCCTGCTCTATGTGCGGCTAGCATTTTTTCTTTGATTCCGCCGACAGGCAGAATTTGACCGCGCAGTGTTATTTCCCCGGTCATTCCCAGGTCGGGTCGAATTGGCCGGTTTGTCAACAGTGATACCAGAGCAGTTGTCATTGTAACACCTGCGGAAGGTCCGTCTTTGGGTGTTGCGCCGGCCGGGACGTGCAGATGAATGTCTTCATTCTGGAAGAATTGCGGGTCAATCCCAATTTCTTTGGCATGTGAGCGCACAAAGGTTAGGCCGGCATGGGCTGATTCTTGCATAACCGTACCGACTGATCCGGTAATTTGAAATCCCTTTGAGCCTGGCATTTTGGACGCTTCAATGAAAAGTATGTCTCCACCCGTTGGAGTCCATGCCAGACCGGTGGCAACGCCTGGGATAGATGTGCGGCGTTCTATTTCTTCATTGCCCATAAATTTGGGACGGCCAAGCAGCTCGTGAATTTCTTTCACATCAATTTTCCCGCGTCGTTTTTTCTTTTCCGTGATAGCGGTGACTATTTTTCGGCAGACCGCGCCAATCTGGCGTTCGAGAGTTCTTACACCGGCTTCACGCGTGTATTGACGGATAATGCACAGAATCCCATCATCGCTAATGGATAATTCTTTTTTCAGCAACCCATTTTCTTTTATCTGGCGTGGTAATAAGTAATTCAATGCAATGACCAGTTTTTCTCTTTCTGTATAACCGGCAATCCGAATCACTTCCATCCGATCAAGCAATGGCGCAGGGATTGATTCCAATTGATTTGCAGTGGTGATGAACATGACCTGTGAGAGGTCATAGGCGACTTCCAGATAATGATCACGAAATTCCGAATTCTGTTCCGGATCAAGAACTTCCAGCAGGGCGGAAGCAGGATCACCATGAAAATCGAAACCTAGTTTGTCAATTTCATCCAACATAAAAACTGGATTACGCGATTCGGCGCGGCGAAGTGCTTGTAGAATTCTCCCCGGCAGCGCACCAATATATGTGCGCCGGTGCCCGCGAATTTCAGCTTCATCGCGCATTCCTCCCAGTGAGATACGGATGAATTTTCTTCCCAACGAGCGGGCGATGGACTGTCCCAGCGAGGTCTTTCCCACGCCGGGAGGGCCAACAAAACACAGAATAACCCCTTCCCGTTCTTTGCGAATGAGGTCGGTTTTTATTACTGCATCCAACTGTTCTTTTCGTTCCAATCGCAATTTGCGGACAGCCAGGTATTCTAGAATCCGTTCTTTTACATCCCCCAACCCGTAATGGTCGTTATCCAGCACTTTCCGGGCGTTTGAAATATCGAGGTTGTCTTCTGTTGATTTATCCCATGGCAGAGTGGCCAGCCATTCGATGTAAGCTCGAATTACACCATACTCGGCCGCCGCAGTAGGCAGTCTTGAAAGACGGTCCAATTCGCGGTTGGCCTGCTTAGAGGCTTCTTCCGGTAGATGAGCATCTGCCAGTTTCTTGCGCAGCTCATTTACATCTTCCGACTGTTCATCACCTTCTCCAAGTTCTTTTTGAATGGCTTTTAGCTGTTCTCTCAGGAAATAATCGCGCTGGACTTTTTCGATTTCTGAGCGAGCTTCATTCTGGATTTTCTGTCCGAGATCGAGAACTTCACCTTCGCGGGTCAAGATGGATACGAGTTTACGAAGTTTTTCTTCAACTGAATCCAACTCAAGGATAGCTTGAGCGTCTACCAATTCCATCCGCTCAAAATTGGCTATCGAATACGCAGTTTGCATTGGGCTGCTGATATTCGTGATCGATTCCACCAATTCCCGTGGGATGGATGGAATCATTTTGGCAATGTGATCAAATTGATCTCTTGCATTTCTTGCCAGGGCTTCTACTTCAATACTCTCCGGTTCGATTTCAGGCGCAGGCGTTATTTTCGCAACAAGGTAGGGCTCAAGTACGGTGAATTCCCCGAGATGAAAACGGCTGATCCCTTGAACCAGGATGCGGATTGTGCCATCCGGTGTTCGAAAAAGGCGATGAATTATTGCGAGCGTTCCAACCGAGTATAAATCCTGTGGGCCAGGGTTTTCTAATTCAGGATTCTTTGCTGTTACAAGCCCAATGATCCGGTTACCAGAAACTGCATCATCTACCAGCCGTATGGAGCGGGGTTGCCCAATTGTAAGTGGTACGGAAGTTTGCGGATACACCACCAACCCTCTTAATGGCAGAATTGGCAATTCATCCGGAATAGCAAAGGCGTTATCTTCTTCGATACTTGAATTCTCTTTGGCCGACTTTTCATCACCCATGAAAGTGTTTCCATCAGATAGGGAAAGGCCAAGAAAGAGATCACCAATATCCTGATTCATATTTCCTTCTTCAAACCAATTGAGAAATTCACGAAAATTTGCGTTCCAGCGGGAGGCAGCCATTAATTAATCAGGCATCCTTGTCAGTGATAGAGATTTCTTGGGCGATGGTTTTTTGGAGAAGGATTTCCAGAAAACCATTTTGATACTTAGTTGAAATTGCATCTGATCTAATTGGTTGATTCATGTGTTGTTCAATTCTAAATTCGCCAAAATGAATTTCCATTTGATAAAAAGTAAGGTTTCGGTTCGGATCGCGTCTAATTCCATTAACAGAAAGGATATTCTGATTGATTTTAATATCAAAATCCTTTTCATCCATTCCTGCAATTTCAATGCGTACAATAAAACCGGTTGTAGTTTCAATAACATCAACCGGCGGTTGGTAGTAATTAGTCTGGTAAGTGCCACGAAGATTAATCATACCAGATTTGGAATATTCAGCCATAAAAAGCTGCGATTAGAGCGCAACCGTGTATCTGATTTTCGCTCAAAGAGCTTTTTTGGCCGCTTGTAAAACTTTAGCGTAGTCCGGTTCATCTCCCAGAGCTTTCATATAGTCGACATACGTAAGTTTATTTTTACGATCAACCACAAAGATAGCCCGGCGTAAAACTCGTTGATCTTTTAACAAACAGCCATATTTCTTGCCAAAAGCGACTTTTAGGTGATCTGAGACCACCATCACCTGGCTGATTCCGGCTGCTGCGCACCATTTATTTTGCGTGAATGGTAGATCGGCGCTGATAACAATAATTGAAACATCTTTTGAAAGAGAAGCTGCTTCTTCGTTGAATTTACGAATTTCATTATCACAGACTGATGTTTCCATGGAGAGAACTGAAGCGATAATTCTAACTTTTCCGCGAGTGAGCTTGAGTAAATCAAGATAGGACCAATCCAGTAAATGAGCTTTAAAGGATGGGGCTTGCTGCCCGATTTTTAGATCATCCCCAATAACAATGGCATCTTTGTCACCAAATTGAATGAGATTTTTTCGTTCTATCATGTAGACCTCCTTTTTTAATATATATCAGGCGCCCCTGGTGGGACTCGAACCCACAACCAACAGCTTAGAAGGCTGGTGCTCTGTCCATTGAGCTACGGGGGCAAATAATCGCTATATATGGGATTTAGATTGATTTGAACAACTATTTATAGTGGAGCGTGAACTGCAAATAATTGGGAATTTCAGGAAGATAGCTGGTCTTAATAGGCGCCTCACTTTCATTAAGGTTAATTATAAACCATTGCCGGATAATAAAAAACCTTTCTTTGCGAGGATTATACATCCAACGCAAAATCTAAGGAACGGCTGGCTGCTTGATGGTAGCTTGAACCTCAACCGGCACGGGTTGGATGAATGACTGCGCGGTGTGGCAACTTTGCTCGGCATGTTGAAGTAACGCATTCACCTGATCCTCCGGTGAAGGGCTGACCACGTTCACCTTATAAATCACTTTCTGGAAGGCTGTACCGGGTCCGGGTAGTCCGTATTTGGCGGCTGAATCGAACTCGGCTCGCAAGTCAACATTCACATCCACCAGGATTACATTGAAATAGGGCGCAAACTGCGCCACCTGAGAGAGCATTCAAAAGACTGCTCCGATCAAGAAATATTCCAGTGGACTGGGAGCCTGGTCTTGCCCGCCGCGGGAAGGTGGCTCATCGCAGATAAAGTGGAACCGGCCAATTCGCCCTTCCAGGGTTGCATCTTTGACCAGCTTGGCGGTGGCGCGCAGGGTGGCTTTGCTGGCACGCGGGTCGGCCAGGTATTGCTCTTTCATGGTGTCTAATGCTTGACGAGCTTTTTCCAGGTCGACTCGGCCGGAATTTGAGTTTTCGATCATATCGAAAAATCCTACCTTAGTAACTTTTGATTCGGAGAAATCTATGAAATAGGATCAGACCTTTTTTTTCTTAGTCATCGATATTTGGTTTATCGATTTTGAAACAAAAGGCAAAAAGAACTACGCCTGATGCAATCAGAATGTACCAATATTGCGCACAGAAATTAATCAAGGCAGCGTCTTTAATGAGGGTGAACCCCAGAATTGTCATTTGGTTGTACATCAACATCCCGAAGATGATCAGGATGAAGGCAATGGAAACTAAATACCATCTGATGATACGGTATAGAGGTTATCCGGCAGCAGGTTGCGGTAATGCAGCCCCTTTGGATCGGCCGTTAAC
>JBAWYZ010000003.1:0-28165 GCA_037143255.1 Leptolinea sp.
AAGTAGCGCTGGTTGTACCAAGCGATGGGAGCGGGTACAAGCTTGTGTCGCTGGGGTGATTAGATAAATAATTGGATAGCCAGGTGATGACCCATCCTCCCTGCTGGTTGGAAAAGGCGCTCATGACCTGTTCATCAGTTTGATAATTAATTAGCCAGGACGGAAAAATGTTTTTCTCTGCCCCGGTTGCCAATAAGGTTAATGACTTCTCCAATTCGTCTGGTTGAATCAGTGGAAGAAGCTGCGCATCCTGAGTTTTACCGCCAGCAGAACGGTAAAGCGCCAAGGGCATAGCGGCCAGAGGATCGGATGCGGCAAACAGCACAGTTGACCCTTGTTTTTGAATATCTTCCCAGGTGGGCGCTTGAACGCCTAAACGATTGCCGCGTGATATTAACGCAAGGACATCTCCTGACAACGGCATGCCGTACATATCACCCTGGAAGGTAGCCAACTCCCGTGCAAATGGGTACCAGTCTTTTTCTTCCAGTGTGGCCGTCAATCCCTCATAGGGAAAGATGATTCCTTTACTGGTAGCAATTTCCATTTGACTGCGGGTAAGCAGTACAAGAGATGGCATGGCATCGGGCGCTGCGGCTGCCGCCATACCGAGCGTTTCCATTAATCCAGAAGGGCCGCTTTCAGCTTTAACTCGGATTTCTACGGTCACGCCAGGATTTTCGGCTTCAAATTCGTGTAAAGCATTCACAAGCGTCTGGGTTGCCAGTGATTTTGTATTCGGGTCAAATTGAACGGGAACCCAAATGGATAGTTTCTGAAGGTTTATAGAATCAGGAAGCGGCGTGCTCGTTGGACTGACTGGACTGGGTTCCGGCGTGATGGAAACCTCAGCTGCCTGGGTAGGCACGGCAGAGGGCATCAGGCCGCACCCTGCAAGAAAACTGCTGAGAAGAATGATAAGAATAAATCGCATTTAGAGTTTTATGGGTTCGCTGAGAAATGCTACGATTAACTTCACTGCATTTTCAACATCATCCATATCCACCATTTCAGAGGGGGAATGGACATAGCGGCAGGGGATGGAAACGCAGCCCGCCGGAACACCTGCTCGGGTGAGCTGGATGGCTTTCGCATCCGTGGTTCCACCTTCCAGTACTTCCAATTGGTAAGGGATACTATTTTTATCTGCAGTCTGAATCAGGCTTTGCACCAGGCGCGGATCAGACAACATGCCACCGTCACGAATTTTGATGGCCGGCCCTTTGCCAAGACTGACAGCCATTTTGATGCTTTTGGGCGTGTCACCGGTCAGGGTAACATCAATTGAGAGACCAAGTTCCGGATCAATTCCGTAGGCAGAAGTGGTTGCCCCACGCAGTCCGACTTCTTCCTGAGTACTGAAGACAAAGAAGATTTCATGCGGTGTTTGTTTCAATTGTTTCATAACTTCAATCTGAATCGCCACGCCGATGCGGTCATCAAGCGCTTTAGCGACCACCCGTTTTCCCAGATCCATGAAGGGGCGTTCAAAAACCGCCATATCCCCAACCTGCACCGGACAGTTGGCTTTGCCGGTGAAGCCGCAATCAATATATAACTGGTCAAAAGATGGAACCTGCCCACCATTTTCCAGTTTTTCCATATAAATCATCCCACGGGAGCCGGTTAAGAATTGCACCCGGCCGCCAATGCAATTGGCAGCCCGCACCCCGCCAATGGTGGTGAAACGGATGAAGCCGTTTTCATCAATGTGGGTGGCAATGACGCCAATTTCATCCATGTGGGCTGAAAGAAGAATGCGCAGACCGCCCGTTTTTTTCTCGCCTATGCGGGCGATCAAATTGCCTAGAGCATCAATCTTGGTGTCTTTGGTGCATGCAGATATCTCTTTAACAATCAGCTCGCGGACGCGATTTTCGTGCCCGGAAGGGCCGGTGGTTTCAACCAGTTTTTGGATCAGTTCTTTCATGCCAGTCTCCTGGAGAGTACATCAAATTTGAATTGGCTCAGCGCGGACTTGAGAAAAGGTGCGCTGGGAATTGTTTGAGAACAGCCTGCAGCAAAATCAACGTGTTGGCAATATCACTCTGCCAGGCGATGGAACAGGGGGTGTGCGCATAGCGGATAGGCACCGAAAGGGAAATACTAGGAATGCCCTCCCGCTGTTTATGTATGGAGCCGGCATCGGTTCCGCCACTGCCTGGCTGCCGTATCTGGCAGGGAATATTTTCTTTCAGGGCGGTTTGCTGCAGCAGTTTCACCAGCCGGGGATCGGAAAGGGTAGAGCCATCCGCAATGTAGATGGCAGGGCCGCACCCGAGCCGGGTGTTGTATCCAGTGTTTTCATCATCATTCCAGGCGGGTAAATCGTTGGCCGGGGTGGCATCTACCGCGAAGGCAGCATCCGGGTTGAGCGCGTATCCAGCAACCCGAGCGCCACGTAATCCGATTTCTTCCTGAGTTGTGAATGCTGCCAACAGATCGATATCTTCCGGCGGTTCAGCCAGAATGGTCATTAAAATCGCGATTCCCAAGCGATTATCTAGGGCTTTGCCGCTGTAACTGAATCCATTTGATTGAAACTCGGTGGCAAATACCGCCCGGTCTCCAGGTTTGGCTTTTCCAGCTCCGCCGGGGCCAAGGTCGATACGTAAACTGTCAATCGATATCGGCTTTTTACGATCATCTTCATCCGTCAGATGGATGGGACGGGCCCCGATGATGCCAGGCAGGCGTTGCTTTCCCACCCAGACGGTCTTGCCGGGGAGAACACGCACGTCAATACCGCCTACGATTTCTACCCGGTACAGACCGCCTTCATCTTCTTCAACAATCATCAGTCCGACCTCATCCATGTGAGCGGCGAGCATGATGCGCAAAGAGTCGGGTTTCCCACAGGGGCGCTCGACAAGAACATTGCCAAGCGCATCTATTTTGTAAATGAGTTTCAGGGCATCCAATTGTTCTTTAACAATTGCCCGGACACTACCTTCAGCGCCTGATACACCGGCTGCATTCGATAGTTTTTCTACCAGATCGACAAATTGTTTGGTTAGTGGAGGTTGTTGTATGGGCAGCATGTTAATCCTCCCACCGTATTTGGCCGGTGAAGTCAGCATCCAGGTTGGCGATAAATTGGGACAGCAGATGGCCGGCGCGTTGAATATCTTTCATTGAAACCAGTTCAACCGGAGTATGCATGTAACGTAGCGGAATGCTAATCACCATTGACGGCACACCCGCGGCGGTGATTTGCAATCCCATGGCATCCGTCCCTGAATAGACAGGATATACCTCGGTGTGGAAGGGGATATCAAGCCGTTCGGCAACTTTCTTGAAAGCATCAAAAATGGCGGGGTGCGTGTTCGGCCCCCAGCCCAGGGTAACCCCTTTACCGAAAGGAACCGTGCGGTGGTCATTGGCGCCAGGGCCTTTTGCGAAAGTGACATCTATCGCGACGGCGATATCCGGGTTGGCGTCAAAAGGTGAAGTGAAAGCGCCTGCCAAAGTTTCTTCTTCCTGTACTGTGGCAACTGCCCATACATCCCAGGCGTGTCGGATGTTGGAAAGTTCGCTCAAACAAACGCTTATAGCGGCAACCGAGGCGCGATTATCTAGCGTGTGGCCGGCAATGGTATTTTCAGTCAATTCCAGCGGCTGTTGCGCGAATGAGATTAAATCGCCCGGCCGCACCAGACTGGTTGTTTCTTCAGGGGAAAGGCCGACATCCACCAGCAGATGTTCCATGGGGACAGTCTTATTACCGATGGAACCCGGCAGCAGGCGGGCGGCTGGTTGGCCAATCACGCCGGGCAGGTCGCGCAGGCCGTGTACTATCACTTTTTGGCCAGGCAGAATGCGCGGGTCAATGCCACCAATCTCAGTGAAATGAATAAAACCATCCCGCACAACGGTGGCCATCAAGCCGATGGCATCCATGTGCGCGGCGAGCAAAATGCGCGGACGGGGCTGCTCAGCAATACCTGTCCGAATGCCGTACAGGCTGCCCAGTCGACTGATACGCAGTTCATCTACCCAGGGTTTCCATTCATCGGCAATTACCTGGCGCACCGGGTCTTCATAGCCAGATAGACCAGGCAGAGATAAAATCTTTTTTAGAAAAGGAAGGGGATCATACATAGTTTTTAGGGAGGGAGAGTGGCGGTTTCCGTAGGAGTTTCAGAAGGTGTTTCGGTGGGTGTTACTGCCGTAAACGTTACTGTCGGCGGAACAGGAGTCAATGTGGGTTCCAAAGTGGCTGTGTTGGTTGGAACATCGGTAAACGTCAGGGTGATGGTGCGGGTCGGGGTCATAAAGGGGGTGCGGGTGTTGGTCGGTGTAAAAGTGATGGTGGGGATGGCGGTTTGGGTGGGCGTAAAGGTAAGGGGTGTGGGTGAGAGTTCTGGCTTTCGAGTTTCCGTTACGGTGACTGTGACGGTAATATTCCCAATCCCTATGGTTAATCTGGTTCCCCATAGGGCGATCAACCCGAGGCAATAGCAAGGGATGGTAGCGGCAATAATCAGGAGCAGGATAGTGCGCGTGCGTTCCCGTCCGCCGCTGCGGAGTGATTCAAGTATCCCTTGCATAGTAGGAGTGATGATAACACCTCGGTACAGGTGTGACAAGTCCAGGCAGTCATTCCTTAACCAGGAGACGGCAGGCTTATGGATACTTTCGTATTGCCATTTTCCAAATGCTCCAATCGCAGACCGCCGCCAAATACGGCCAACAGCGCGTTATGCAACGACAATCCCTGACCACTTGAAGAAACCATATTATTCCCGTTGGTAATAATGGCAGCTCCATTATTCTCGATGATAATTTGCAAGGCACCATTCGAACTACCACTGACGTTGATATCGATGGGTTGACCATCCTCAATCTGGGTGTGCCGCTGAATATTTCGCAGGCATTCGCGGACGGCATAAAATAGTGTTTCGGCGGCTTCTGGTGGTAGTCGGGATGCGGCAGCCTCAACCTGAGGGTCAACCTCAAAAACCAGGTTGGCGTGAAGAAAAACAGCCTCATTTTGAGCAGTTTTCTTAAGAACAGAGAATAGGCCATTGCTGGCGATATCCGCTGGCGGCGGAGGCGGAGCTTCACGCAGAAGTTGGGAGATTTGCTTGTGGGCAGCGGTTATTTGGGAGGCAGCCGGGCTTTTCGGGTCCATAAGCAGGGCAGTATGCAGCAGTGGGAGAATTTCATCATGCAACACCTGGCGGGCTTTCTGATCAAGCAGGCGGGTTTCAATCTGTTGTTTACGCTGTAAAACTACCAACCTACGGGCCACTTCAGCCGCTGTTTGAATATCCATCAGTCGTTCAGAGGCAGATCTCGCTACCTTGATATCTTCCATTGTATAAAAACCACCATCATTGCGCTCCCCAATAAATAGCCAGCCTTCCAACCCGCGGGAAGATTGCAGTGGAACTGCCCAGTGAAATCCACCAGACTCGGCGGGGATTAACAGCCGCGGATCCATGTTTTGATTGAGTTGCCCGGGTTTTAAGTCAGTATAGAAATTTATCGGTGGTTCTGTCTGTGGCGGAAAACTAATTCTGACCGGCAGAAAATTTGCCAGCACTCCTACCGGAATTAATACAGTTTTCCTGGAATCCAAAACTTGGCTACAGATCGCTTCAAAGCTGGTTTGGAGGTCTCCCCCCATTTCGCCTGGTTCATGTTCCAGGAATATCTTTTCATATGTTTTTTCAGAACTTACCAAAGCATGCAGCTGCGCGGCTTCCAAAGCTTGTTCCCGGGCGGCTCTCTGGTTTTGAACGGTCATTACCCCGGCAAATATTGGCAGAATTGCCAGGATCGCCAGTTCGGCGCGAACTGTGAATACCCAGGATGCGCCTATGGTTATGGACAGGATAATCCCGGTTATAACTGCAAATATCCAACGTTTGTGCAAGCCTGACCTTGGTAAAGGAAAGGAAGTAAAAACTTCATAAGCCATTGCTGCCTGGCCTATTAAGAGGATAGCAGTGGTAATCAGAATTTCAATGATCAGATCGAAAACAGTCAGGGAGAGGTATGTATCTGGCGAAACCAGGCTCTCTGCATATTCGCTTTCCAGGGTTGTTACCCCCCAGAAAAGTGCCAGCGCAACCAGCAAACTGACAACCAACAGTACCAACGTAGATGCGGTTAGCCATGGACGGGCGCGACGGCGGGCTTGATCTCCCATTAATCTGGCACTCGGTCCTGGGCGTAATATCGCATCAAGTGCCAGAAGAATACACATCATGATATAGACCGGGAAAAGGATTGCCAGAACAGAAAATTCAAAGGTCGGGACACCGCGGCTACCCATATCTGGCAGCGGATTGGCCAGCAGCATCCAACCCAGTAAACTGGCTGTAAAGACCAGTACCAGTCCGAACCAGGGCGCCTGCCGCAGGTGCAATCGAGAGGAAGGATCATCCCAGTAGCCGGCATACCACAAAATGACGCTATACCAAGCAATTGGCGACAGAATGACTGGCCACCACCCGGCCTGCCACCAGAAGTTGATCTCGGGGAAGGTCATTTGAATGACATTTTCGAGAATTGCTGAATGAGCAATGAAAAAAGCTGCCCCTAGGAAGAGACCATCTGCTGCCAACCAGATGCCCAGAGACCGGTGGTCGGATTCAAATAGAATGGTAAATCCCAGCCACAAAAGCAAAAAAGCATTAAACAGGGATAGGGTTACGGCCGGCCAATCCAACATAGGTTGACCGCTCATTCAATCTCCCAGGGGATCCAGTTTTGGGATGCGTTCATAACGAAAGGTTGTCCGCCTTCATCCCAGTGAATGAATCGTCCAGTTTGGTAGATGATGGCTGCTCGTGTGCGGGCAACCTTCTCGTCTGTGGTGCTCTCATCCAACCCCCAGGCGGCGTAGATGGTGCCGTTGGTGCGGCTGATGGTACGTTTATCACGAAACCCCATACGGGCTGCTATTTGTTCATTGGTAAGTCCCTGAGCAATCATTTTTATGACTGTAAGTTCATTGGGTTCGAGTAAAGTCATCGGGTCTTGCTCGTCCAACAAACGCACTTCGTGCACGCGGTTTTCAATTTCCGGATCGATAAAAGAACGTCCGCTTACGGCATCTTGCAGAAGAGGGATTATCATTTCCGGAAGTAAGTAGTTGGATTTTCGGACATAAGCATAATGACTGAGGATGCCTGATGTTCGAAAGTCGCGGAAATATTGGTCATCATCTTGAATGGAATAAAAAACCACTGGCATGCGGGGGATTTCCCTGCGGAGGGATACCGCGGTTTGAATGCCATTCAATGTGCCAGCTAGACGAACATCCATCAATACAGCTGCAGGGGTGGTTACCAGCGCCAATTCGATGGATTCTTCTCCAGTGTCAGTTTCTGAACAGATGTGGACTTTGCCTGTGGCTTCAAGGCCGATTTTCACTGCCAGGCGCAAGCGACGATTATCTTCAACCAGCATTGTTTCGAGCATAAGGACTATTATAGCGGTGTCTTCCTCCCAATATCGTTGTATTTAAGGCATAATCCATACAATAGTTTTCTCTTCAGAAAATCTTAAGCACTCAAGTGCATAAAATTGGTGACTCAAGCGGATGCACCAGTATTATTTAATGGTTATTCTTGATGGAAAGGAGAACACAAAATGACCATCAATCATCCATCGCGAATTCTGTGGGGGTCTTTGATCCTCGGTTTGTTTTTTGACATCTTATTCTGGAAGAAAGCACCCGGAATATCATTTTTCATTTTCACCATGCTGATCCTTCTAGCTGGGCTTATCCTCTCGTATATGGAAGGGGTCAAACCGGCAAAACGTAGCTGGATATTAGTCGGGCTGGTTATCTTCTTCTCAGCCATGACCTTCATCCGTGAGGAGCCATTTACGACCTTCATTAATTTATTGTTGACCCTGACTTGCCTGGGATTGTTAGCTTTGACTCTGTCCAGCGGGGTGTGGCTGCGCTACAGCCTGGCGGATGCAGTAACTGGATTGATGCGCTTGATTGGGTCATCTCTGATTGGTGGAAGTACACTGTTGGCCGAAACACCAAAGCCTACTGATAGCAGCTTTGATGGAACCCAGGTAAAACGAAAAGGTAAAGTGTCTGTTTGGGCGGTGTTAAGGGGGATACTGCTGGCAATGCCAGTCGTGTTTTTTCTGGCCATTTTACTGGCATCCGCGGACCCGATATTTTCCAAAGAGTTGGAACGGATATTGAATATTGACCGCTGGCTTGAATATGCTGCTCGCGGGGTCATCATTGCGGTAATCGGGTATTTGCTTTCCGGAATCTATCTCTATGTTGTTCAAAAGAGCAAGCGTACCGATTTGATTGGAGTAGAAAAACCCTGGTTCGAGCCATTTCTCGGGTTCACTGAAAGCGCAGTGATTCTTGGAAGTGTAAATTTACTTTTTGCCTTTTTTGTGGCAGTCCAGTTTAAGTACTTTTTTGGGGGGCAGGCCAATATTGCTGTGGATGGATTCACTTTTGCCGAGTATGCGCGCAAAGGATTTGGAGAATTGGTCACGGTGGCCTTTCTCAGTCTGCTGCTGTATCTTGGCTTAAGCGCCATCACAAAGCGGAAATCGATCGAGAAACAAAAATGGTTTACGGGGCTGGGGGTGGCTCTAGTTGGGTTGGTTGTGGTGATCCTGATCTCCGCTTTTTACCGGCTGAGGCTGCTGGAAGATGCTTATGGCTTTTCCCGATTGCGAACCTACAGCCATGTCTTTATGGTCTGGCTGGGGGTTTTGTTAGCGGCTGTAATTGGATTGGAAATTACCAATTACCGGCGCGGGTTCGTCATGGCAACCTTCTTTATGGTGATCGGGTTTGGCGTCACACTAAATGTTTTGAATGTGGATGGATTTATTCTGCGGGCTAATGTAAATCGCTCGGTTGGCATGGGTAATCTGGATTATTTCTATTTACAGGAACTTTCTGATGACAGCGTTTCAGAGGGATTGAACCATTTCCGAACAGTCAAAGACCAGGAGGTCAAACACTTGCTGGGTGCCTCCCTGGCTTGTCGGGCGGCTGGGCTGGAAGAACGAATCAAAGATAGAGGTTGGCAGGGGTATCATGTGGCGCGTTATACGGCCTTGTTAGAACTACGTGCAGCCGGGGATGAATTGAAGGATTACCAGATTATTGGTCCAAATGAAAGGTATGGGAACAAGATTAGTACACCGATTGGAGAGAAGGATTGTATCAGCGACATGATAGGCTGGGATTAGAAAAAATAATTATTAGAAAACTCGCTCCCCTGAAGTAAAATAGATCATTAATGATTGGGAAACTAACAGGCGGCCCCAATCGACTGCGGTGATTCCAGCTGGAATCACCGCAGTTCTTATAAATCATTAATAACTTCTTAATTGACTATCTCATGTACCCGTGATATAGTTTTATTGTCAATTAAACAGCCTCTAAAGGCACTCTTATCCAGAGAGGTGGAGGGACCGGCCCTATGATACCTCGGCAACCTGGCAGCGCTGAAGAAGTTTTCGGCTAAGCTCAGGTGCCAATTCCGGCAGAGTAGTTCTGGTAGATGAGAGGGCAGCCATTTCCAAAATCTTTGCCCCTCGCAGTACCGGAAGGGGCAAATTCGTTTAAAAGGAGAATATTTATGCAATCGACGTTCATGAATTCGGAAAAGTACCTGTTCACCTCTGAATCTGTAACTGAAGGTCACCCGGACAAAATTTGCGATCAAATCAGCGATGCTGTTTTGGATGCCTGCCTCGCACAGGACCCGATGTCTCGGGTAGCTTGCGAGACCGCTACCAAAACTGGTTTTGTGATGCTATTGGGTGAGATCACCACAAAAGCCCACGTCAACTTCGATCAACTGGTTCGAAAAGTTGTCACCGATATCGGTTATGACGATAGCGCCAAAGGTTTTGACGGAAATACCTGTGGCGTGCAGCTTGCGATTGCCAAACAATCTGGCGATATCGATATGGGTGTTTCAAAATCGGACGAAGATAAGAAGAGTGCATCTCATGATGATGAAATTGGCAAGATTGGCGCCGGTGACCAGGGAATGATGTTCGGTTTTGCCTGCAATGAGACGCCTACCCTCATGCCAATGCCCATTTATCTGGCTCATAAACTAACCCGAAAATTATCCGAAGTGCGCAAGAACGAAACCTTGCCGTGGCTGCGCCCGGATGGTAAAAGCCAGGTGACCATCGAATATCGGAAGGGGAAACCCTACCGCGTAGACACTGTGCTTATCAGCACTCAGCATGACGAGCATGTCACCCAGGAAGAAATTCATAATGGTGTTAAGAAATACGTTATCGACCCTGTTCTCAAAGACTCTGGCATTATTGTTGATGGTGACCTGAAAGTTTATGTAAACCCGACTGGCCGCTTCGTTATCGGAGGCCCAATGGGCGATGCTGGTGTTACTGGCCGCAAGATCATTGTTGACACCTACGGTGGAACCGGCCGGCACGGCGGCGGCGCATTCTCTGGCAAAGATCCGACGAAAGTTGACCGCTCGGCTGCGTACGCCTGCCGCTGGGTTGCCAAGAATATTGTGGCAGCCGGCCTGGCTGAACGCTGCGAAATTCAGGTAGCCTATGCAATTGGTGTTGCACATCCGCTGAGTATCAATGTGGAAACTTTCGACACCGGCACAATCAGTGATGAAGATATCGTGGAGCTGATCGCCAAGAATTTTGATTTACGTCCGGGCGCCATCATCCGTGATTTGGATTTGCGCAAGCCTATATACCAACAAGTGGCTGCCTACGGTCACTTCGGCCGGGATGATCTGAACCTGTCCTGGGAAAAGACCGACCGCGCCGAAGCCCTCAAAGCTGCTGCCAAGAAAATATCTGCTAAATAACTAATAATTTTTTGTCTACATTCTACTTAATCCTTCCCCCATTTTCAAATTGCGAAAATGGGGGAAGAGGCTTAATGGAGTACCGTTTATAATTCAGGTATGCTTTATCTCGTTGCTACCCCTATCGGCAATTTAGGTGATATCACCTTGCGGGCTTTGGAAACATTGAAGACTGTTGATCTGGTGGTCAGCGAAGATACACGTAAGACCGGATTTTTGTTAAAACATTTCGAAATTAAACAGCCGCAGATGTCCTTTCATGAATACAACGAAGAAAAGGCATCTGGCCGGGTAGTGGAAATGCTGCTAGAAGGAAAGAATATCGCGCTGGTGACAGATGCCGGCAGCCCATCAGTTTCAGACCCTGGATACCGCCTGGTGCGGGCAGCGCTGAAAGCCGGTGTGGAGATTACAGCCATTCCAGGGCCTACGGCGTTAATCACTGCTTTGGTGCTTTCTGGATTGCCGGTGCATTCCTTTACCTTTCGCGGTTTTCCACCCCGGAAATCTTCCGCGCGACGTAAGTTTCTGGCTGTGGACGGCGAATCGCCGCATACATTGATATTTTACGAAAGTCCATTCCGATTAATTGAGTTTCTCAAAGATTGTCTTTTTGTGTATGGGGACCGCCCGGCGGCCGTTGCCAACGACCTGACCAAGAAATTCGAACTAATTATTCGCGGAAATCTTTCCGATATGGTAGAAAATGCGGCAACATTGGATTTGCGGGGTGAGTTCACTGTTGTCATCGCCGGATATGAGGCGAAGCTGTGAATAGTCACCGGTTTTTCCTCCAGCCTGAAGTTTTCAATCAAACTGAGATCGTTTTTCCAGCGGCGCCTGCCCATCAGATCAACAGTGTATTGCGCTTAAAACGTGGACAAACTGTCACCGTTTTGGACAATCTGGGAAATTGTCGCTCCGTAATATTGGATGAAATTGACAACCGCCATGTAACCGGCTCAGCCAATGAAATTCAACCCGCTCCTGGTGAACCAAAAGTACGCCTCATTCTATGCCCGGCGCTGACCCAACGCGAGAAGTTCGAATGGATATTGCAAAAAGGTTGTGAACTTGGGGTAAGCGAATTTCGTCCACTATTAACCAGCCGGACACTGTCGCAGGATCCAATGGGATGGGAGATTAAACTTTCGCGCTGGCAAATGATTCTTCAAGAAGCCGCCGAACAATGCGGCCGCGGAATAATTCCTACTGTCTATCTACCGCAATGGTTTGAGAAGGTGATTGAACAATTGGGAAGCGCTCCAGGTATTATTCTGCATGAAAAAGAACAAACGACCGGGCTTGTGACAGCACTGAGTACCCTCAACAAATCGACTGCCCTTTTGGTAGGTCCTGAAGGCGGCTTCAGTGATGAGGAAGTCAAATTGGCCGCGGATGCCGGATTACAGCCGGCGTCGCTCGGTGTGCGGGTACTACGCATGGAGACGGCGGCTGTGGCAGCTTGCGCGGTTTTCATGGCAGCAACCGGTGAACTGGGTGATATGACAATCTCCGGGTAGAATGGTACAGGTATTATTATCTGTCTTTTTTCAGGAAGGTGAATGTGATTTTTTCAAAAGAATTTGTTTATGGCGTTGTAAAAGTATTTATTGACCTGACTATCCGGACACACATGGAGCAGTTAGTAAATATTCCGCTCAAAGGCCCATTTTTGATTGCAGGAAATCATATCAATTCATTAGATGGTCTGGTTATGTTTCACTGTGTTCAACCGCGTCCGTTGACCACGCTCACCAAGGAAGAAAATTATTCCAATCCCCTTATCCGCATATTATCGGAAGCCTGGGGAGCCATTCCCATCAAACGTGCGGCGGTAGATAACACGGCTTTGAATCTGGCATTGGAAGCCTTAAAAGAGGGCAAAATGCTGGCCATTCTGATGGAAGGCACTCGTTCACATACTGGTGAAATGCAGCAGGGAAAACCCGGCATTTTACCGCTGGCGGTCAAATCTGGTGTGCCCATTGTGCCGGTGGGTTTTCATGGGCATGAAGGTTTTTCGAAGAATCTACGTTCCTTTCGCAAAACTGATTTTTATCTGGAAATTGGCCAACCGTTTTATCTCAAAGCCACCATGCGGGATTTGGACCGCGAAACACGCCAGGTTGCCACAGATGAAATAATGTACCGAATTGCTATGCTGCTCCCTGAGAGATACCGCGGGTATTATTCTGATTTGAGTAAAGCTACGACAAAGTGGCTGGAATTCACAACTTTTACGACTTAAGCGCCAGATGGCGCGGAAGTAGATTTTTCAATCCCCGCGAAGAAACCCGCCCGGTTCCCAGAACTAGACCGTTTAAATCTTTGACGATCAGAACCGTCCCTTTATCCACCTGCCCAATCGACTCCAATGGCAGATCTTCCCCCCGTGACCAGGAACGACGATTTTCTTCCGGTAAATCCAGCATACCTTCTTTTATCATGTTACCGAAACGAGTCGCCCATTCCAGGCTGATTTCGAAGCCTGATACAGTGTAATCCCCCAGGCGAAGTCCAGTTGAACGAAAGGGGAGACCCGGGAAGAATGATTCCAGCATGCATGGAAAGGCGTAAACGGATTGTTTGAAAGTTGCCAGGGTCAGGTTTTGCTCATCCAGAATATCTGTCAGGTTCAAACCATAGCGAGTTAGAAAGAAATCGGTAAGGTAGAGATAATCGCGCGAAGGCAGTGGAACCAGGTTTGATCGGATAAAAGGTTTTGTCGGACTTTCCATTAATATCCCCGGCATTGTCGCTTTTTTCCGCAGATGGGCGGCGAAAAAGCCGGATGTGCCCAGACGGTGCGGCCATAAGCGCAACGATTTGGCGGTTGCCGGGGAATAAGTTTGACCAAATGCCTGGGTTAAGCCGGGGACGGTTATGCCCAACCGTGAACCGGCATTGGTAATTTCCACCGTGCTCCCGGTGAATTGTAAAACTGTGTCCAAAACCCCTTCATCTTCTTCGGGTGCCAGGGTGCACGTAGAATAGACAACCTGGCCGCCAACCTTGCAGGCACGCAACGCGCTAAGCAGTAACTGTATCTGACGCTGCGCCAGGCGGGCGCGTTCGGCATTTTGAATTTCTCGTTTGTTATTGTCACCCGGGTGGAAGTTTTCCATACTGCAAGGTGCATCCAGTAGGACGATATCAAAAGTCTCTGGGAACCACTCGCCGAACTTCTCGCCCGGCATATTGGTGACGGCGCTGCACAAGGCCCCCCAGGTTTTCAGCGTGGATGTCAGAGCTGGAATTCGTGAGCCTGTACCATCATTGGCAATCAAAATACCCCGGTCATTGAAACGGGATGCCAGGTGTGTACTTTTTCCGCCTGGTGCGGCAGTCAGATCCAATATCAATGGCGTAGGAGTATCGATGAACTCAAATAATTCCACTGGCAGCATAGATGCGGCGTCTTGAATGTAGAAATATCCAAGACGGGCTTCCAATGTGCGGCTGGGCGGGATATTGGATGAGGCTACTGTGTACCCATCAGGACAAAAAGTGATGGGCTGGAGAGCCCAATCCAACCGCTGCGTTAAGTTCATAACCATTTGGTGAGAGTTTCCTTTGAGGGGATTGAAGCGCACGGCGGAAGGCGGAGGAGTAGAGAGGCTATTTTCCAGTAAGCTGATCTCAGTCTCTGAAAGCAAAGAACGATACCGGACTATGGGATCAGGGGGAGAAGAAACCTTCTTTTTCAACCCAACTCCTTATGAATACAAAACAGCAATTCATTTCCCACTTGCAGTTCAACGAGCGGCCAATTCAGACCATCCAGGGTTTCTGAAACCAATTTGCGCTGACGGTCGGCCAGGTCGAAGCGGCCGGTCAGGTTGGTAGCTGGCAAACTGACAACCAGCCAGTTGACTTCCAAAGCCTGCCAGAAAGTGCGGTTGCAGCCTTTCTGGCGCTGCTCAAAGCGGTGGGCTTCTTTGAAGAAGAAAGCTATGTCAGCCAGCTGCTGGGGCGGATTTAGTAGGATGTCTCCGTAAAAAGCTTGCCCATTGACTTCTGCGGTTTTGAAAAACAAGTTGATCAAGTCCACGCGGGGTTGATGCAGGTCGTAAGCAGCAAACGCACAACTTGAAGGCAGATTCATCCATGGCAGAGCAAATGGGTGCATGGCACAGGCCAAGTCAAGTATGCTGCGCGGCACTCCAGTAACAGAAAATATCTTGCGGTAAAAATCCTCCAGATAAGGGATACGTTCGCGAGTGGAGGCATGCTTTTCCAACATTTTCAAGCAGAATGGTTTAATCACCAGTGGATCAGAAAATGAAGGGTTGCCTATTAATTGTTCAGTTGTCTCAGCATAATTCGGGTCGCCCAGATAAGGGGCGACGATATTGTGCAGCTTATCGCGGGCATCATCGACTGCCTGAGATGGTTTTAATCCGTTATCCAGACTTCGCTGGATCAAATCGATGACTGTTTCCGGGGGTAGATTTAAACTACGGTATTTTCGGCTGTCAAGGATGGACTGTGCCAGAATAGCCGGGTCGCTTGAGGCTGCCTGTTTCATTCCCTGTCGATCCGGAAGACCAGTTCATTAGGAAATTCGAACCGTTTAAACTGCCATGCTTGTTGTTTGGCCATGGCATTAAAATCGGCTTCATAGGTTGCACCCATGCCTTTGCGGTTTCCACCCAGTGAACGCAGCGGGTAACTTACCAGGATGTGTTTTGCCCGGATGCGCTCTAAAACTGCCATCCCGGCACCTTTTTGCTGCTGTTCCAGGCAAGGCAGGGTTTTCAAAACCAGAGCAACATCCACTTGAACATCCAGCGGCTGGGTGATGACATCCTCGCATATAGCTTCGCCATTGATACCGGTATGATCAAAAAAGAAAGACAGCGCTTTTGCCAGGTTGGTGTACATATCCAGCGCAATGTAACGGGCACCAATCACCATCGGCATCCAGGGGATGGCCAGCGGCGTCAGACCACAGGCTATGTCAAGGATAGATTTAATAGGAGGCAGGTCACTAAGAGTCTCCTGAAAAAAACGCTCAATAAAAGACAGGCGTTCTTTGGTGGAAGCATGGCTTTCCATTTTCTTGCGACAGAAAGCTTCCAATTCTGGAGAATCAAGGTTTTTTGGCAGGGCTGCCAATTCTGCAGCGAATCTTTGCGGGTTGATGACATCTGCCAGGTAGGCGCCGCCCACTTGATGCAGTCGGCTGCGGATCGATTTGACCAGTTCCCGGGATTTATATCCCTTGCGGGCTTCGTTTTCGGCAATTCGCCGAATTACATCCGGGTGGATATCGCTGTAAGAATCCGATGAAGAAGCCTGGCGGATCACATCTTCCACTGTCAGTATGACTTTCATTGTTCCTCAAGCCAATATTTCGCACAAACGGGTCATAAAGCGCAGGTTATGAAGGGTAGCCAGGCGTTGAAAAGTGCTGTCACCAATTTTGAACAGATGATGCAAATAGCCTCGCGAATAACGCGTGCAAACCGGGCAATCACAGCCAGTTGAAATAGGACGAGAATCACGCATAAAGCGATCATCGGTGCAGTAGATATAGTCCAACCAGTTGTTGGTGGATAGTAATACAGCTTTTTCCTGCGCGACACCCTCTTCAAAGGCGTATAAACGTCCATGCCGGGCATCCCGAGTGGGCATGGCGCAGTCAAAAATGCCATAACCCATGCGCCAGCAAGCGGCCAGGTTGAGGGGATGACCGATTCCCAGGGCATGCATGGGAAATTGTGCTGGTACGAGCGAACGGGTCAACCCGATGATGTCTTGCAACAGCGCGCCGGCATTATCTATCGGCCAGCCACCGTAACCAAACCCATCAAAACCGATTTCTAGCAGGGCTGCCGCGCATTCTTTACGCAAATCTTCTTCGACGCCACCCTGAATGACGCCAAAGATCAGTGGGCGTTTTTCCTGCGGGATGTGTTTTTGCTGCATCAATTTGTCAAATTCTTTCCGGCTGCGCAGCGCCCAGGCAATCGTCCGTTTTATGGATTTTTCCTGTTCAGAGCGGGGATCATCCGCATCGGTGCAGTCATCCAGACAAATGACCACATCGGCTCCGAACCCAACCTGGAGTTGGACGGATTTCTCAGGCGTCAGATTGATCTTTCGGTCAGAACCTTCCGGTTGAAATATTATGCCGTCATTCCCAAGGCGGCCGTATTTGGCGTTTTGGCGGATCAAGGAATATGCCTGAAAACCGCCAGAATCAGTAATGATTGGCCGATTCCAGCCGCTCATCTTATGCAGACCACCCAGCGATTGTACGGTCATGGAGCCAGGCCGCTGCATAAGGTGGAAGGCATTCATTACCAATGCCTGGATTTTGACAGCCTCCAGGTCAATTGAATCGACTGCCCGTACCACCGCCTGGGTAGAATCGGGCATATAAACCGGCAGGGTTAAATCGCCGTGTTGCAGATGAATAGTTTCAGTCACACTTGCATTATACGGTGATTTCGATACAGTTTCCGTCCGGGTCTAAGATCGAGGACTCGTAATACCCGTCACCTGTCAGGCGCGGACCATCCTTGACTGAAAAGCCGTCTTCACGGAGTTGTTTTGTCAATTCATCAACGGTTTCACGACTTCCAACTGAAATAGAGAAGTGAATAAAACCAATGTGAGGTTTACCGGTTGGCGTAATTTCTTGGTGAATATCTGGATGATGCATCACTTCCAGCCGTCCGCCGCCGGGAAAATCTAAAAACCGGGTAGTGAGATGTTTGTGAGGGTTGTGATAAGGCGGGTTGATGGTCACTTGGAAGTATTTGGCATAAAAGGCACACAACCTATCAATATCTTCTGTCCAGCAGGCGATGTGGTCAATGCTCATTTATCGACCTTTCTGAAAAAAAAACAGGTACTGTAGTTTACGAGCAGTACCTGTTTTTTAGGTTAGTGTTTCGATCAGGGGGAACAGATTAGTGTAAAAGTCCCACCAGATGTAAATAACTGATGGTTCGGGTTATTGATATATAGGGTCAGCTTATCATTGGTAACGGCTGTAATAACCGTATAGTTGTTTGTTATGGATTGAGTTCCGGCTGAAGAAAATTCCTTGCTTCCAGATTCAACCACAGTAGTACCGTCAGCTTTACGCCACTCATAAGTCACTGTTCCGGCGGCGCTGCTTGTAATATTGGCTGTGAAAGTGAAAGGTACTCCGGCATTACATGTTACTACCGGTACGGTTTTTTCGGTTGGGTTGACTGAAATGGTCACACCTGTCACCGCAAACCCGCTGGGGGGTGCAACAACAGTACCAGTTGATGCCGACCCTGTACTGATTAATACCCAGAAAGCCTGGTCACCGTTGATGCTCCAGCCGAATGCCCCGCCGGAGGCATTTTGCAGCCGCCAGAATCCCTGGTGGGTGCCGGTAGTGGCGGGAGCAGTCATGGCCACAGATAGATCAATGGTCTGCCCGGGGTTTACATTTCCAATTAATGCAGTTGAAGCGGCTCCGCCCATCTGCTCGCCACTGGCATACACCAGCCTGTAATTTGTTGTCCACGTACAGGAGCCAGAGTTCTTTAATCGCCAGGTTTTGGTAAAAGCAGTACCGGGCGCAATAACAGAATTATCCTGAACAGTTACGTCCTCAATAAAGTCCGCCCGGTCACAGGGGATGGGTACAAAGGTGGCGGTTGAGATCTGAGTTGCTGAAGGCGCTTTGGTCGGGACGAGGGTGTTCGGGGGGGTAAGCGTAGAAGCCGGGACAGCAGTGCCTGGCACGGCAGGCGGAGCGGCCAGTGTCTTCTGGGTCTGGGTATTGATCGGTGGAAGCGTGACCGATCCGGCACCTGAAGAAGCAGCCTGGGTTCTGAGTACCTCAACCGTCTGAGCGGCGGATGTTTTGGCGGCTTCCGCAGCGGAAGGCGCTGTGCTGCCGAAAGGCAAATTGCATGCCGTCAATAATAGCACGGCACTAAGTATAAGGTGGCTTGATTTTAGTAGTCGCTGCATAAGGCTCCTCCTTTGTTTTGGACGCAGTCGCAGTCGAAAAAGTTCCCGAAGAATGGTTTATTGATGCAAGAAGAACGCCAGTTTCAAGGAACACAATTACCTGGATGATATCACAAGGCAGATTATCTACTTATTTATAGCACGATTGTTAGCAAATGAAATAGGCTATATTGAAAGTGGGTAATTGCTCAGGAAAAAAATCACCACGAAATACACTTAAAACACGAAAAAAGGAAAGTGGATAGTGGAGAGAGTAAAAACAATGAATTCCGCTACATTCCTTCCTATTTATTTGATGCGTATCCCATTCCGTTGATGTCAAAATCCTTTTGAGCAGTTACGAAAGTGGATATTCATTAACAAATACGGTTTCGGTTAAGTTTTCAGCATCCCGCGCCGCGTCGCAATCATTTCTGCCAAAATGGATAAAGCAATTTCATCAGGCTGGATTGCGCCCATATTCATTCCAATGGGCGTGTGCAGATGGCTTAGTTGTTCCTCGGTCACACCTAATTCCATGAGCGCCGCAAAACGCTGGGGAATTGTTTTTCGGGCGCCTAAAGCACCCACATAGCGTGCCGGGCTGGCCAGGGCTACTTGTAGCGCTGGAGCATCAATTTTTTCATCGTGGCTGAGAACAGCAATATATGTACTTTCGTCTGGCTGCAATTTATCCAGCGCCGTGGAAGGCCATTCATTAATCAATTCATCGACATGCGGGAAACGTTCGCGGGTGGCGAAGGCCTTCCGCGGGTCAATCACAATCGTGTGATATCCAAGCGTCTTTGCCAGGGTAATCAGCGGAATGGCAATATGTACAGCGCCAACAATGATCACCCGTGCGGCTGGCACAAAAACATCCACAAAAACTTCCACAGCCTCGTTGGCTACTTTTAACGAAGTCCAATTTGTTTCTTGAATCGTAATCTGATTTTGCATCCAGACAATGGCCTGTTCATTCAACGCTGTGCTTCCAAGGCTGCCAAGCGTGTGACCATCTGGCCAAAGCATCAATTTATTGCCTATACTCGGACCGGAAATAACCGTTGCAACCGTTGCAAGTTGATTCTCGTGCAAACATTTTTTCAATGCCGGGAATATTTCACGCCAGGCAAGTGTATCCAACGGCTCAAGCAGTACATCTAATGTGCCGCCGCAACTTAAACCAATTTCCCATGGCGTTTCATCATCTGTCACGCCATAATGCAGTAATATGGGCAAGTGGTTGTTGATAACATTTTGTGCCTCTTCGTAGACAGCCCCCTCAATGCAGCCGCCAGTCACTGATCCTGCAATTTCGTGGGCAGGTGTCACTGCCATCTTGGCGCCCAAAGAACGCAATGATGCCCCCTCCTTTTTAACAATTGTTGCTAAAGCAATCGATTTGCCTTCATTTTGCCAAGTTTCAATATCGCCAATAACTTCACGCATTTAAACCTCACCCATAAAAAATCGAATACCAAAATGGTCACTGAGATTATAAAGGCTTTGCGGTAATATTTCCAATTTACTTGCGCTTCTCTGTCACCTATCCAGATTATTTCATTGACAAAAACACTTGCCTTCTGGTATTTCGTTCCAAATGTCAGATCAAATGTCAGATGTCAGACAGGTTGACAATTCCTGTAGGGTATATTACAATATTTTTACTAATAAATCTATCTAAGAAGGGTAATATATCATGAGCGGCAATAACGCAGTATTAGCAAGAAATACGGAAAATGCTCCAAAAGGTATCGGTCCATATTCACAAACTGTAGCTTTCTCTCATTACAACAATCTTTCAGCTCAATTACCTATCGATCCAAAATCTGGTAAATTGGTTGCTGGTGGTGTAAAAGAGCAGGCTGAACAGTGCTTTAAAAATATTAAGGCAATTGTAGAAAGCATCGACCATGTTATGAGCGATGTTGTTAGAATCACTGTATTCGTTAAGAATATCAAAGATACTGACGCTGTGGACGTAGTTTACAAAACATTCTTCCCAACCTATGTACCTACACGGACTGTTGTTGCAGTTGCAGCTTTACCAATGGATGCTTTGGTGCAAATTGAAGCACTTGTTTCAAATGGTGAAGGTACAATCCCAAACGCACCACAAGCAGGCGACCTCGTAAAGCTTACAAATAACACGGCAAAGGCGCCAACAAGTCCTCTATCAACGCAAACTGTAGCTTTTTCTCATTACAATAATCTTTCAGCTCAATTACCTATAGATCCAAAATCAGGTATAGTGGTTTCCGGTGGAGTAAAAGAACAGGCCGGACAGTGCTTAAAGAATATCAAGGCAATTTTAGAAAGTATCGACGTTCCTTTTGATGATATTGTTAAAATTAATATCTTCCTTAAAAACCTCTCGGATAGTGAAGCCGTAAACGAAGTTTATACAACATTTTTCCCAGACTCGGCTATCGCCAGGGCCGCAGCCTATGTCCCTGCACGGACAACAATTGCAGCTTCAGCTTTACCTATGGATGCTTTGGTACAAATTGAAGCAGTGGTGTCACACGGAGATGGTACCCCCCCACAAAAAGTTGAAGACCGGCATGGGCTCATCATAGAAGCAAACAATACGAATAATGCACCAAAAAGTTCTTTCTCTACACAAACTGTAGCTTTTTCTCATTACAATCATATTTCAGCTCAATTACCTTTCGACCCAAAAACTGGTGAAATGGTAGCTGGTGGTGTAAAAGAGCAGGCTGGACAGTGCTTAAAAAATATCAAGGCAATTGTAGAAAGTATCGACCACGTTATGGACGATGTGGTTAAAGTAAATATCTTCCTAAAAAATATCGCAGATATTGATGCTGTAGACAAAGTTTACACAACATTCTTCCCGAACGGTGTTCCTGCCCGAAGAACAGTTGGCGTATCAGCTTTACCTAAAGGCGCTTTAGTCCAAATCGATGTAGTTGTATCAAACGCTGAAGGAACACCTCCAAAAGCATAACAGGTATTTGTTTGTAAATTCAGGAACTATCAAAGTTACTTGTAAATGCCGGCGGTAAATACGAAATCGCATATCGTAATCATAAACAGAGGCTGTCTCAAATGAAAATTGAGACAGCCTCTGATACTTAACAGCATTAGATGCCGTAATCGATAAGGTAAATTTTGGCGAAGTGACAAATATACAAAGAATTATTATCGAACCCACTTCACATTTGTTTTTCTGAGACCAACCAAATCGAACGAGATCATCAAGCGCTTAACAATCTGATTTATAAAAAATTTGTTTTCGGTAGATATTTCAATAAAATAATTGGAATTCCCCCTCCAATCCCCTTTATATTGATACACAATGGGGTGATTACACTTAAATAATGATAGCAGTTTTTGAAATATCCTAATCATAATATATGGGAATCCGTATATAATTAGCTATCCCAACCCCAATGTTTGTGAAGGAGAAGCAGCCAATGTTACATAAACCTGCAACACCCACTGGAAAAGATCCTGCAGGGCCATACAAGATCCGCTTAGGTATCTGGATGTTTATTTCTTATTCCCTTTTCTATGCCAGTTTTGTAGCAATCAACCTGCTTAATCCCATGGCGATGGCTGCTATTGTCATTTCGGGGTTAAACCTGGCGACCGTTTATGGTTTTGCATTGATTGTTGTAGCGCTAATCGAGGCCCTCGTCTATGATTGGCTTTGCCGAAGAAAAGAAGCGTACTTCGTGCAGTCTGAAAAATCAAAAGCCAAAGGAAAGACCTAAATCATGGCGATCATCATTTTTCTCGTCTTTGTGGTTTTTGTGATTGGACTTTCACTTTATTTAGGGAACAAGACCAAAACATCCAGCGCATACTATGCGGCAGGAGGCAAGATTCATTGGGGAGTGAATGGCATCGCTTTTGCCGGGGATTACCTTTCAGCAGCTTCTTTTCTGGGTATTTGTGGCATGATTGCCACGGTCGGCTATGATGGATTCCTGTATTCCATTGGCTACCTGGCCGGTTGGATAGTGGCGCTCTTTGTAGTGGCTGAACCCCTTAAACGGTTGGGGAAATATACATTCACTGATGCAGTAGATGCAAACTACAACTCACGAGGTATCAAGCTGACAGCCGCCATAAGCACGCTGGTTGTATCCATCTGTTATCTCATCCCGCAAATGGTTGGCGCTGGCGTATTGGTGGAACCCCTACTGGGAATTCCTCATTCCTGGGGTGTGTTAATGGTGGGCGCAATCGTTATTACAATTGTTGCAACTGCAGGTATGGCTTCGACAACGTATGTGCAGTTTCTGAAAGGCTCCTTGCTGATAGTTTTTTCCACCGTGTTGGTCGGCGCGGTAGTTATCCGAGGTCTATCTACTCAACCGAACCAGGGTGGTAAAGTTCCTTTCTATCAATACTCCCATCTTGCAGCAGCCAAAACCGGAAATCAAATTACTGTAAACGAGGCGGGGTGGAATGTTTTAGAACAAAAAGAAATCAAAGGCGGGTTGACTTTTGTCAAACTTGGGCGTGATGGCAAAGAAACATGGTGGTCGGCCTCTGAAAGCGCTGGCATCGTCACCCTCAAAGAAGGTCAAACAGTTGTTGTAAAATCGGGTGGAAAATGGATCAATGGCGCCCCTGAATCTGTGACAAATCAATTACGCCAGGTAGGCAACCTTGAAAAAATCCGTGGCGAGACCAATGTCGAGACTGGAAGTCTTTCTATCTTTGAATTTTTATCAGCCTTGACCGATAAAACAACTTCCGTCCAAACTTGGAAAACAGCCAGCTTTGAGGATGGCATCGGCGAAAAGGTAACCGTTTATTATCCCAAGATTGTATCGGGCGACCAAATCATGCGTCCTGGTCTAAAATTCAAAGTCGAAGGCACCTTGTTGGAGCGGCTGGATTTTCTTTCGTTAATGCTGGCATTATTCCTGGGGACCGCAGCTCTGCCGCATATTCTCATCCGTTATTACACTGTACCCACTCCGGCCAGCGCTCGCAAATCCACGATTGTTGCGATTGCCGCGATTGGTTTTTTCTACATTCTAACTCTCTTCATGGGTTTCGGTGCGATGGCGAATGGGGTAATAAATCCAGCGGATAGTAACATGGCTGCACCGCTGCTGGCTCGCTCCTTTAGCGAGTTGCTCTTTGCGATTATCTCGGCTATCGCCTTTGCTACTGTTTTAGGAACCGTCAGCGGTTTAATTGTCGCAGCATCTGGCGCAGTCGCGCATGACCTGTTAGACCGCTATATGAAAATCAAGATGGATGACCACCAAAAGGTAAACGCTGGGAAAATTACAGCTTTTGTCATTGGCGGGATTGCCATCTTACTCGGGATATTGTTTAAGGGAATGAACGTTTCATTTCTTGTCGGATTAGCGTTTGCGGTGGCTGCTTCAGCAAATCTGCCCGCGATTATCATGTTGCTATTCTGGAAGAAAACAACTGCCAAAGGCATCGCTGCTTCGATTGTGGTGGGCATCGTCTCTTCATTGACCTTGATTGCTTTTTCGCCAGAGTTATATATATTATATGGACAGAATCCTTTGGATGCCCCTGTCCCGCTTAATAACCCAGGGATTATCTCCATCCCATTGAGTTTCATCACACTAATTGTGGTATCGCTTCTCACCCCAAAGGTTAATGACGTCAAGGCGTAGGTTGAAAATATTAATGCTGGATGTTCTGTCATGGGCATCCAGCTTATTTGATAAAAGGAGTACTGGAGGCGAAACTGGTTGATAATCAGTGTATTAAATCTTAAATATTTGCTTAAATTCAAAATAAACGAAATAATCGCCGCATTATTCAAGCACCCCTACAAACGCAAAAAATGCATAATCCTTTGGAATAATTAATATTTTGCCAAGTGATATAGGCTTTTTCCATGGAAAAAACTATCCTGGTCAATTTCCACATTCATTCCTCTTTTAGCGATGGAGAACAGTCCCCCGAAATTCTGGCTGGGAACTTGGATTCGGCAGGTGTGGGTTATGCTGCGCTGACGGACCACGACACAATTGAAGGTTTGCCACGCTTTCAGGAAGCGCTCTTAAAACGCGGCATTGCTTTTCTGTCTGGTGTGGAATTGACAACTCAGTTCAATGGGCGTGAAGCTCACTTACTTGGTTATGGATTTGACCCGGAGTATCACCACCTGGAAGCCACGTTGTTATCCCTGCGTCAAGTGCGTGGACAAGAAGTGCATAGCATCGCTAAATCTTTGCGCAAGTCCGGCAATAGTCACCCGAATGACACAGACGCCTTCCCGGCGGTCAGCGCCGCTCCGGATGGATATCTGGAAATTAGTGAAGCTATTGCACTGATTCATCGTGCTGGCGGACGTGCCTTTTGGGCACATCCACTAATATTCGAATCTGATCTGGAACAACTGGATACCTTGATTGGGGCATTAAAATCAAGTGGGTTGGATGGAATCGAAGCCATTTACGCCTCGTTTTCCGAATCTGAGCAAAACAGTCTGTCGTCTTTAGCCCAAAAACACGATTTACTCATTTGCGCAGGAACTGATTTTCATGGCAGCAATAGCCCTGGAAGTCATTCATACAAGATTGAAATGCCCCGTGAACAATGGATAAAGTTTCGGGGAGCTTTTTTTTCCAGTCCTACTTTTAATGCGGACGTCTCTACTAATGTAGAATCAGCCACTAGAGCCCAGGCGTACCGGGATAATCCTACGGGAAAAGCACACCATTTTCGACGGCGTTCTTTTGTTCTGCGAATTTTTCTGCCCACGTTTTTTGCAATTGCCCTTTTTCTGGCTGCCCTATGGGGCATTATCTTACCATCCTTTAAAGAAACCCTTCTAGAACGTAAGCGCGAGATGATCCGTGAATTGACCAATTCTGCCTGGAGTATTCTCTCATCTTATCAGCGAGATGAACAAAATGGAATTCTTACTCGCGAACAGGCGCAATCGTTGGCGGTCATGCGTATTAAAGACCTACGATATGGCTCTGAAGGCAAAGATTACTTTTGGATTCAAGATATGAGTCCGCGTATGATTATGCATCCATATCGCACAGATTTGAACGGTCAGGAACTGCTCAATTTTTCAGACCCCCGCGGTGTGCATATATTTGTTGAGTTTGTTAGTCTGGTACAACGCGAGGGAGAAGGGTATATCGATTACGTTTGGCAATGGAAAGATGATCCCCAGCGCCTGGAGCCAAAAGAATCTTTCGTGAAAGGCTTCGTGCCATGGGGCTGGATTATTGGTACTGGTATTTATATAGATGATGTCAATCAGGAAATCGCACGAATTGAGCAAAGCCTAATCAATACATCGCTGATAATTTCTGGTGCAATAATTTTGTTACTAATATTTGTCCTTCAACAAAGCCTTAATATTGAAAAAGCGCGTCAGGAAGTAGTTGATAGCCTGCGCGACTCGACAGAGAGGTACCACACACTTGTGGAAGCCACAACCGAAGGCACCCTGCTCATTCTGGATGACCGTTGCCATTATGCAAACCCCACTTTTTTGAACATGCTCGGTTACACACTCAGGCAATTGGAATTTCTGGAACCGGACGACCTGTTACCACGCGAAATTGCTAACACAGCCTTATGGGAACGCTTCCGTGACACAAAAAGTGAACAACCAGAGATGGGGGAAGCACTTGAAGGTTGCTTAATGCGGATCGATGGTAGCCTTGTTGAATGTATCCTGACTCTCAACCCAATAATGTTTAATGGAAAAAGTGGTTTTATTTTATTGGCCAAAGACATTGCCCGGCAGTCCGATTCTGTTAGTAATGGCGGATTGGTTCTCGCAGCGCTATCCGTGCCAGTCGGTATCTTCCGTGCCCGGGCTGCACGACGTGGGGTTTTCCTGGAGATCAACCCGAAAGGACGGTCTCTCCTCCCACACCTGTCAGAAGATGAAGCCTCCCAGCCAGCTCTAGCAGATTTCTTTTCTGATCCCGCTGAATATGAGCAGGTCCTCCAAACCTTACTAGCAGATGTGGAGATCAAGAATCACATACTCCATGTTAAAACCAGTGACACCCCCACCCGTTTTATTTCGCTCTCGGGGCGCTTGGTCCGCGATGAACATCTCAATCCTGCTTACATTGCCGGTTTACTTGCGGATGTCACCACTGACCGCAAGTTTGAGGCGGGGCGTGAAGCGTTGATTGAAAAATTACAGGCCTCCCTTTTGTTCTTACATGAACCGGTTGCCAACCTGGGACGGGATGTTGTAATTTGTAAGTTGGATACCCCAATCAAACAACTATCCAGGCTTATGACCGCTCGCAATGTTACTGCCGCGCTGGTTGCCAGCGAAGTCTCTACCATAATCGGTATTGTTACTGACCATGATTTGCGAGCTCGTGTTCTGGCTGAAAACATCGAACTGAGTACCCCTATCCATACGATAATGAGTTCGCCACTGACAAAAATCTCGGAAAATGCTCTCATTTACGAGGCCCTCATGCGCATGGAAGAAAAAGGTGTGCGCCACCTTGCAGTTGAAGACCAGAACGGCCAGATTGTTAGTGTGATTGACAGCAATTCTCTGATCCAGTTTCAGCGCTACGGCCCGATAGTTCTTACTCGTGAAATTTCCCGGGCAAAATCGCCAGATGAGGTAGCCCAATGCTGCGAGCGCACTTCCCCATTGGTTAAAAGCCTTACCGACAGTAGCGCTCGTCCGCGCCATGTCACGAATATGCTAACTTCCATTTGCGACGCGGCCACTGAGCGGCTGATTCAATTGGCTGTGGATGAGCTTGGTTCACCGCCTGCTGCATTTGCCTTTATTGCGATGGGTAGTCAGGGACGCATGGAACAAACCCTGTTGACTGACCAGGACAATGGCATAATTTATGTCCCCTCTACAAATGCAGATCTGGAAAAAGTGAAAGAATACTTCCTTCACCTGGGAAAACGGGTATGTGACGGATTAAATCGTGCTGGATACCCGTTCTGTCGCGGACAGGTTATGGCCAGCAATCCACGTTGGTGCCGCTCCCTGCCCGACTGGCTTTCTGGTTTTGACGAGTGGATACTCAAGTCGGAGCCGCAAGAGATTATTGACCTCAGTATTTTCTTTGATTTTCGATTAGTTTATGGTGACACGGAATTGGTGCATGAATTGCGTCGGCACATACACGCATCATTACAGGATATGCCGGCCTTCTTTCATCACCTCGCCCAAAATGCATTACTATTTAAGACGCCCTTCCGACTGCTTGGAAATATCTATTTGAGCGGCGGTGCAACTGAACATGCCGGTGAAATAAACTTAAAAGATGCCATGATGCCGATTGTCAGTTTTGCACGCCTGTACGCATTGCAGCACCAAATCAACCAGACACATACTCTGGAACGGATTGAAGCATTGACAGAAAGAAACATAATTGTTTCCTCCAGCCGGGACGAAATTA
>JBAWYZ010000004.1:0-27462 GCA_037143255.1 Leptolinea sp.
CAACAACAGGGTTGAGGCCATAACAACAAACATTAATCTTAGAAACCTTTTATTCATCGATCCTCCAAATTTTTTGAATAGGACTTACTATAAACCTCTTTTTGACCAGTGGAAATGGTCATTGATAAAAAATACCGCGGCTATCACCTCCATTTCGTTCATTGATTTGAACCGCCTATCATCTTGGATAGGTCATGTCCGGCCTGGATAACCTGCTTTCCAATCTCAGGCGTCTGCTCTGGAGTAATCCGGCTCGTGGGTGCAACAATACCGATGCCAGCGATTACGTGTCCATGATGGTCATAAACTGGTGCGGCAATGCCCATAACCGCAATGTCCGTTTCTTCAAAAGACGTCACATAACCCTGGTTACGCCCTTTGATTAATTCTTCACGCATCTTATTTTTATCAATGATCGTATTAGGAGTTATTGGGATTAACTCAATTTCGCTAAGGATTTGTTCCATATCGGCCTCTGGCAGAAACGCCCATAAGACTTTTGCCGAAGCGCCCGCATGTAAAGACAGCGATTTACCCATGCGCATTTCAAGACGCACCGGGTGTTCGCTCTCCACCATTTCAATCCACACACCGGTATTGCCGGTGCGGATTGACAAAACGCTGCTTTCACCGGTTATTTGAGTCAGGGAGCGCATAATGGGCAATGCAATATTGCGGATATTTATCGACTTTTGCGCCATTGTCCCCCAGCGAATGAGTTGAAAACCCAATCGGTAACTCTGGCGGTCATTTTCGTTGATGAGCAGCTCTTGACTTTTGAGCGATTGAATCAGGCGATGGGTAGTACTCTTCGGAATCCCGATTCTCGAACTGATTTCAGTTAGAGTTAAATCGGTTTCATTCTCGCGAAAACTGTTCAGGATGTCGCATATTCGGTTGATGGTTCGCATGGAAGAATCAGCACGCTGCATAATTTGGTAGTCTCGGTTCTATGAATTAGTTTTGGAATGATGAGGAGAGTGAAAACAAGATATTCCACCTATTGGAATGTCGTTCTACTATTAATCATTATAGGGTATAATTCATAAATGTCAAGTATGAGTTTCAAGCTGCTGAAAAGTCGCCACCTATTGATTCCTCAAGTTTTTGCCATTCACCCAATAGTTTTGCTACAATTGAATTATATTACTCCGAATTTCTACTATGTCAGCGCTAAACACAAGCAGGTTCGTTTTATAATGAAGTAGAGGTTTCTGAATTCTACAAAGGAGATCGCTGTTATGACTAATAATTATGCAAGCCGTCTTAACGAGATTCCGCTTTACCGGCCGGGCAAGCCACCATTAACCTTTTTCGACAGCGGTTACCTGGCAGAATTGCAAAAAACATGGGGGCGCGCCTGGGGCAGCCAGTCAAGTTATGCAAAACTTCGCGCGGTCATTGTTCACCGCCCTGGCCCGGAAGCCGCCTTTGGTGATATCGATCCCGATTATTTGAATTTACCGAGCGGTCTGGTAGATTTACCGAAAATGCAGGGGCAGCATGATGCGTTTGTAAAAATCCTCAACGATAACGGGGTGGAGACCATCCCATTAAATGCGCCGCCGCCGGTACACGGCACGTATGGCATCCCACTGCGCAGCGCGACTTATACCCACGAAACTTTAATGGTGCGGGGCGGGGCAATTATCTGCCGCTGTGCGCCAGCCTACAAACGCGGCCTGGAGCATTACCAATCACAAACCGTTGGAGCGCTAGGCTGTCCAATTCTATATACGGTACACGGCACAGGTTTCTTTGAATCAAGTAATGCGGTCTGGCTGGATAAAAAGAGTCTGCCCCTGGCCATCAGTCAGCGGTCAAATATGGAAGGTGTCCGTCAGGTCTCCACCGTTTTGCAAGAGTTCGGAGTTGAGGATACTCATCTAGTGCATTTACCCGGCCCGTTGAACACACGCAAGTCGCAAACTGGCGGCGGTGGCGGGGCTTTTCATCTTGATATGGTCTTTGGTGTGGCGGCTGAGCGGGTGGGAGTCATCTATCCACAGGGTATGGGGTATGATTTTATAGATTATCTGTTGCACAAGAAAGACTTCGACCTGATTGAAATCCCCGAGGAAGAGGTCAACGGATGTCCGTCGAACTTCCTGGTATTAGAGCCTGGAAAAATGATCATGCCGGCCGGCAATCCAATTGTCACCGCAGAACTCCGCAAACGCGGGATTACCGTCCTTGAGATTGACCTCAGTGAATTTACAAAAGGTGGCGGCGGTCCAACCTGCATGACCATGCCAATTGTGCGCGATGACGAATAATAAACATAAAATGACCTGAAATGCTTACGGCGTTGGAGATTTTGGGTAATTTAAATGGAATGAAAGCCGGCCAATTTGAATACTGAAATAATTCAGAATTTTGTGCAAGAATTGTCGAAAGCGATCCGCGGCGAAATCCGCATTGATTGGTTATCGCGCTATCTTTACAGCACGGACGCCTCTGCATACGAGATATTGCCTGCTACCGTGGTCATCCCTAAAGACGCTGATGATATCGCCACAGCAATGGAGATCGCCAGCCGCCACAAGATACCGGTGACACCGCGCGGCAGCGGTACCAGCTTATCCGGGCAGGCAATCGGAACAGGACTGATAGTGGATTTCTCGCGTCACATGGATCACATCCTTGAGATAAACCGTGCGGAAATGTGGGTGCAAGTTGAATCCGGCATCATTCTCGATACCCTGAATGCAGCCCTAAAACCTTTTGATTTAATGCTTGGCCCAGACCCGGCTTCCAGCGCTGTGGCCACGCTGGGCGGGATGATCGGTAATAATGCTGCCGGGATGCATTCGATCCGCTATGGAATGACGCTTGACCATGTTGATGAGGTTGATGTTGTTCTGGCAGATGGCAGCCGCGCCCGATTTGGACCGAAGACTACCGAAGAGGTGGCGACGCTATCAAACTTACCAACATCCGAAGGTAGGCTATATCGTCAGATACCGGTTTTGATTGAAGAGTATCGAGACAACATTAAGAACGATTATCCAAAAATCTGGCGCAACGTCGCCGGCTATAACCTCAACCGCATGTTAGAGGACATGGAGAGTGGCAATCCATTCAACTTGACCCCGTTAGTGGTAGGCAGCGAAGGGACATTGGTGAGTGTGACGAGCGCGCGGCTCAAACTATTACCGCGCCCGAAGATGACCCGCTTGATGATTTTGCATTTCTCTACCTTTAAATCTGCCCTGGAAGCCGTTCCTCTCATCCTTAAAAACAAACCCGCGGCGATTGAACTACTCAACCGCTTCGTGCTGGAACTGATCCGCGGCAACCCAACTTATGGACCGCGCCAGGCACAATTCGTTAAGGGAGACCCCGAGGCTATTCTGATTGTGGAATTCTTCGGTGAGGATAGCGCCGACTTAACCAACCAATGCGCACGCTTGGAAAACGCGCTTCAACAAGATGGCTACAAAGAGCCAATTGTCCAATGCGTGACACCGGACGAAGTTATTAACGTCTGGTCTGTTCGTAAGGCTGAACTGGGATTGCTCTCCAGCCAGCGCGGTGATGACAAAGCCGTCAGCTTCATGGATGACGCGGCTGTCCCAATTGAAAACCTGTACAATTTCGCCACAGAGGTGGAACAAGCCTGCCTGGCCGAAAATACAGAAGCCTCCTTTGCCGCCCACGCCTCAGCCGGCTGCCTGCATATCACCCCGGTAGTGAATCTAAAAACTACCGCGGGGTTAGACCGGATGCACCGCCTTTCGGTAGCCATCGCAGGTATCGCGATCAAATACAAAGGCACTACCACCGGTGAACACGGCGAGGGAATCGCCCGCAGTTATTTTAATGAACAGCTCTTTGGCGCACGGTTGCACCAGGCCTTTAAGGAACTGAAATATATCTTCGACCCGGATAATCAGATGAATCCGGGCAAGATCATCAACGCCCCAGAACCCTGGGACCCAAGCCTGATGCGCATCCAACCCGAGTACCAGACCCCTTTGCAGCCCAAAAAGACTTACTATGACTTCTCTGCGGATGGCGGATTTGCCGGGTTGGTCGAGATGTGCAACGGACAGGCCGTCTGCCGGCGCTTCGACATCGGAATAATGTGCCCATCTTTCCGGATCACCCGTGATGAAGGACATTCTACTCGCGGGCGTGCCAATGCGCTGCGCGCGGCAATGACCGGGCAACTAGGGCCGGATGGCATGACAAGCGCTGCGCTTTACAAACTACTTGATCTGTGCTTGATGTGCAAGGCTTGTAAAAAAGAATGCCCGAGCCTGGTGGATATGACGAAACTCAAATCAGAATTCCTGGCGCAATATTATGAACAGCATGGTGCTCCACTACGCGCATTGATGTTCGGACATATTGGAAAATTGACCGAATTAGGCAGCCTGACTCCAGGCTTGACTAACGTAATCTTTAAAGACCGCTTCTTCAAGTATGCATTAGACCGTTTCATTGGGATTGACCAGCGGCGCACACTGCCGCCAGTTGCACCGGTCACCTTTCAGGATTGGTTCAAAAACCATCTCAAACCAGATGCTACGCCAAACGGCCCGGTCATTTTTTGGGATGACTGCTTCACTTCCTGTAATTCGCCTGAGATTGGCATCGCCGCAGTGAAAGTAATGGAAGCTGCCGGTTATGAAGTGCGCCTCGCCGCGAATCGGCGTTGTTGCGGACGCCCGATGTTCTCAAAAGGCTTATTAAAGGATGCAAAAAGGAATGCCACCCATAATGTGGTTTTGCTGGCGCCTTACGCCGAAATGGGGATACCCGTAGTCGGGGTTGAACCAAGCTGCATTACCGCTTTTCGCGATGAGTACCTGGATATTGTTGGGGGCGAGGCAGCGCGTAAGGTAGCTGCCAACAGCTTCCATATTGAAGAATTTATTACCAATCTCGCGGAAAGTAAAAAACTGAACATTGAATTCACGCTACCGGAAAAACCGCTTACCATCCTGGTGCATGGGCAGTGTTATCAGAAATCGACAATCGGCACTGAACCGATGCTGAAAATGCTGCGCCTGCTGCCAAACACAACCGTTGAAGAAATCCCCAGCGGGTGTTGTGGAATGGCCGGGTCATTCGGTTTTGAGAAAGAGCATTATGACCTTTCGATGAAAATTGGGGAAGATATATTGTTTCCAGCAATCCGTTCTGCTTCCCCGGAAACGGCGTTCGCCGCTGCCGGCACATCCTGCCGCGGACAAATTACCGACGGCACCGGGAAAAATGCGCTTCACCCGATTATGATCATAGCCGATAGAATAAAGGTGTAGGCAAAAATCAGCAGCTCATTCAATCGAAATAAATTCTTGGAGGAATAAACATGATGGATGTACAAAAAATCGCTCGACCTTGCATTCTCGTCCGCAAGGAATATGTACCTGGAAAACCGGTAGAAGAAGTTCAGCGAGAATATGGAATCACAGACATCATTAAATTAGCTTCAAACGAAAATCCATTGGGCGCTTCTCCGCGGGCGGTTGAAGCGATGCTGCGCGAGATTCAGATGAACACAAACTTTTATCCGGAAAGTTTGTGCCCTAGCCTGACAGTAAAACTGGCTGAAAAATTCAAACTAACCCCCGGTCATTTCTTAATCGGCAACGGGGCAGATGGTGTCATTACAATATTGGGCATGACGTTCATCAACCCGGGCGATGAATGTGTCATGGCTCGTTTGACCTTTCCGGTTTATGAAGGGATCGTGGGAAAGATGGACGGGACAAGCGTTTTCGTTCCGCTCACCACCGACTTTCGCCACGACATAGACGGAATGATCAAAGCGATTACTCCGAAGACGAAAATAGTTTTTCTGTGCAATCCCAACAATCCGACCAGCACAATTATTCGCCGAGACGAGTTTGAACGATTAATTCAGGCAGTCCCCGAAAATACCCTGCTGATCGCCGACGAAGCCTATTACGAATTCGTCGATGATCAAGATTTCCCGCAATCATTAAACTACCTGGAGAAATACCCCAACCTCATCATTTTGCGCACTTTTTCCAAAATCATGGGGCTAGCAGGAGTCCGGGTCGGTTATGCCATCGCTCACCCGGACTTGATTCGCGTCATGTTAAAAACCCGAGAGCCTTTCCCGGTCAATCGCGCTGCCCAGGCAGGCGCACTGGCCGCCATGGATGATCATGACTTTGTTGCCCGAACCTGTCAGATAACCGCCGCAGGGCGCAAGCAACTCAGCGAAGGGCTAACGCAACTGGGGTTCAAGTCGTTTCCCGGACAGGCCAATTTTGTGTTCGCCGATCTGGGACAGCCGGTCGCACCAGTTTTTGAAGGCCTGCTGCGTGAGGGTGTCATCATCCGGCCGCTCGGTCCGCAGGGCGCCCCAACCTGCATTCGGGTTTCGATTGGAACTCCCGAGCAAAATGAACGGTTCCTGCGGGCAATCAAAAAGGTTTTTGCGGCGGTCTACCAGGCAGTTTGATTTCAGGCACGGGGTGCAATCAACCTGCTTTTAGCTATTTGAATAAGTTGAATTGTTGTGTAGAATGATTTTGAGTTTGGGATTTTCATTATGGTTCCAGGAGGTTTGTCTTGAAGAAATTAATTACTGGTAATGAAGGTATCGCTTATGGCGCCTTGGCCGCCGGTGTGAAAGTTGTTGTTGGCTACCCCGGTACGCCTTCAACCGGTGCAATCGCATCTCTTTTGACGATGAATTTGCCGCAGACCCATGTGGAATGGAGCACAAACGAAAAGGTAGCCATCGATATTGCTGCCGGTGTTGCCTGGGCAGGGCATCGCGTTTTGTGCACCATGAAGATGTCTGGGATCAATGTAGCCTACGATTCGCTGATTTCTATCGCTTATTCGGGCTGTGATGGCGGCATGGTCATCTATGTTGCTGATGACCCCGGTACCAGCGCAGGCATGTGCGAGCAGGATTCGCGCGGTTTTGCGCTGATGTCTGATATGCCCATGCTGGAGCCGACCACCGTAGCGGAAACTATTGAAATCACCCGCTATGCCTTTGAACTTTCTGAAAGTATTAAAGGGCCAGTCTTTGTCCGGTTGACCTCTGCTGTGGCGGATTCTTCGGCTGCCGTTGAAATCGGCGACCCTGCTCCGGTATCACAAGCCGATGCCCTACTAATTCATGATATCAGCCGTTATACCAAAGCCGGCGCAGTGATTTCCACCACCCAGCATCGGGATTTGATTGCTCGTCTGGCGAAAGCCGGCGAATTGATCGAAGAAACCGACCTGAACACCTTGAAACTATCCAGAAATAAAGGCGGACTGGGCATTATTGCCAGCGGAATTACTGCCAGCTACATCCCAGAAGGTTTCCAAATCGCCGCCGAATTTGGATTTGAAAAAGACTCGGTTTCATTAATTGAACTCAAAGCCCCAATCCCCTTCCCCGCGAAGGCAATCAAGAAGCTGATGGAGCATTCCAGCTCCATTCTCGTGTTGGAAGAGCTGGAACCTTATGTTGAAAAAGACCTTTATGTTTTAGCGCAACAATCCGGCTACCATGGGAAGATTCTGGGCAAGCTTGATGGAACCTTCAGCCGCATCGGCGAGTACGGCTTGCGCCATGTACTCATCGGGTTGACCAAAGCCTTAGGGCTGAAAATCCCATTGGAATTGTACAAAAGCGACACAACCGCTGAGTCTCTGGCGGCGGCTCGTCCGATCACGGTTTGCGCTGGTTGTCCGCATCGGGGAACTTACATGGCAATTAATAGCGCCATCCGAAAATTGCACCTCAAGCAAAAAGATGTGATGGTCACCGGGGATATTGGCTGCACTATTTTGGGCATCAATCCACCGTTTAACACGATCTGGAATGAGATCTCAATGGGCGCGAGCGTAAGCCTGGCACAGGGCTTTGTTTATGCCGGCATCAAGACTCCGGTATTAGCCACCATTGGCGATTCTACCTTTTTCCACGGCGGCATTCCCGGCCTGATCAACGCGGTGCAACACCAGGTGAACATAACCTTAATCATCATGGACAACCGCTGGACGGCCATGACCGGTATGCAGATCAACCCTGGCACCCCCGGCGAATTGCATACCAAAGGCTACCGCGAAGTTGATATCGCCAAAATTGTCCCGGCATTGGGGGTCGATCAATTCTTTGAAATTAACCCCTTTGAATCAGAAAACGCCACCGAGACCATTCGCAATGCCATGACGCTGCCTGGCGTCAAAGTGATTCTTGCCCGCCAGGAATGTGCCATCATGTCTGTTCGCCAAACAGGCAAAAATGACAGCAAAATTGTTAAAGTAGTTGATGATAACTGCAATCAGTGCAAACTTTGTATTATGATAACCGGCTGCGCAGCGTTGGCGCTTGGTGAAGGAACTGTTACGATTGATCCGTCACTGTGTACCCAATGCGGTCTTTGCATTGATGTTTGCAATCGAGAAGCGCTGGTTTGGGAAGAGGTGGTTCAATGAAATACGATGTCTATATGGTGGGTGTTGGCGGTCAAGGTATTTTAACCATCGGAGAGATTCTCTCCAGAGCCGCATTAGTCAAAGACTTGCCAGTTAATTTTTACCCCAGCAAGGGCATGGCGCAGCGCGGTGGTTTTGTAAAAGCGCAACTGCGCATTGGACGCGATATTGTTGGCCCCAATATTCCAGAACACGGCGCCGATCTGGTGCTGTCGATGGAGGTTTCTGAAGCATTAAAGGCCGTCCGCTTTGTTAAACCGGGCGGAGATTTGGTTCTCTTCGGGGATGTCTGGGCGCCGACTGCGGTAATGCTAGGTAAAGCCAGCTATCCAACGGTAGACGCTGTGCTGGGTGAAGTGCAAAAATCTGGCGCCAGATTGGTGTATATCAACCCGCAAGCCATCCCAACCTATAAAGACAGCAAAGTCGCGGAAAATATCTTTATGCTGGGCGCTACATTAAAGCATACCGCCCTTTCTAAGATATTCACCGCAGCAGAAATTGACCAGGTCATTCAAGAGCGGTGGAAAAAAGCAGCCGAAGCCAATCGTTTCTCTTTACACGCTGGGCTCGACTTCAAACTGGAAGAACAAATGATTTCCTCCCAGGCTAACCAATGAGCTTTGATAACCTGTTCTTTCCACGCGGAGTGGCCGTGGTCGGGTCCATGACAGAGGGCAAGTTGGGCATTGTTCTGTTAAAGCAGATTCTTGACGGCGGTTATGAGGGCGGGCTGTATGCTGTCAACCCGAAAGGGCAAGGCGCGCTAATTGTGCCAGGTTATACATCTGTTGAAGAAATCGGCGAAACAGTTGACCTGGCGGTTATCGTTTCGCCGGCTGCCAGCATCCCTGCGGTGTTGGATGACTGCGGCAAAGCCGGAGTCGGTGCGGCTTTGGTGATCACATCGGGTTTCTCTGAAATGGGTAACAAGACTGGCGAAGCCGAAGTACTGGCAGCCGCCCGCCGTAACAAAATCCGCATTGTAGGACCGAACTGCGCCGGCATCGTTTGTACCAGTCACAATCTTTTTCCCACACTTGAAATTCATCCATCCAGTGGCGGGATGGCGATCATTTCGCAAAGCGGCGCATTAGGCGGGATTGTGCTTGCCATGGCTCAAGAGCTAGGGCTGGGAATATCGAAATTTGTCAGCTACGGCAACGGAATCGACCTCAACCAGGTGGAGCTGCTTAACTACCTGAAAGATGATCCGGAAACCAAAGTAGTCGCTTTGTATATTGAAAGCATCAAAACCGGGCGGGAATTTATGGAAGCGCTGGAAGCGTGCAGCCGGGTAAAACCAGTGGTCGTGATAAAAGCAGGGCGCACCAACGTCGGCCAACGAGCGACTGCGTCACATACCGGCTCGATGGCCGGAGCAGATGCGGTCTACGACGCCGCCATCCGCCAATCCGGTGCGATCCGCGTTAAAACGGTCGAAGAGATGATGGACCTATGCACGGGTTTCCTTTTCCTGCCACCTCTCAAAGGAAATCGCGTCATAATTGTGACCAATTCCGGCGGGCCCGGCGTTCTTGGCGCTGATATGGGCGAAGAAGTCGGCTTAAATATGGCCGAGGTCAGCTCCAAGACGATTGAAACCTTGCGCACATTTTTACCAGTGCATTGCGGCTTCCGCAACCCGATCGACCTGACCGTGGAAGGAAATGAAGAAAGTTACCGGAAAACCCTGCTGGCAGTTCTGGACGAATTCGATGCCGCCGTAGCAATGAATATCTGCCCGCCGTATCTCGATTCAATGGGGCTTGCGAAAGGGGTCGCCGATGCCGCGGCTGCCAGTGGCAAACCGATTGTGGCAAACTTTTTACCCAACCAGGTAGTTGCGGACAGTGTTGTCTATTTGGAAGAACGCGGCATCCCCAATTTTGTGAGTGGTGAACGTGCCGTCAGCGCGCTGGCGCAAATGGCACGCTATTATGCTATTCAAAATTCCCTGAACGAGCGTGATGGTTTCTCTGCCACCTGGCAAAACTTTCAGCTGCGATTGGGAAATAACACCAAAAACCTCCCCGGCGGCGAACACATGCTTGAGCCAGAGGCTATGGACTGGTTGCAGGAAAATGGCATCTCTACCCCAAAATATCTTTTTTCCACCAGCCCGGATGCTGCCGAGCAAGCCGGCGCTGAGATTGGTTTCCCCTGTGTGATGAAAGTCGTCTCGCCAGAAATTCTGCACAAATCAGAATTCGGCGGGGTAATTGTGGGAATTCAAGACGAGGCAGCCGCCCGACTTGCTTTTGAAACCATCCGTGACCGATCCCGTGGTAAGGATTTCCGCGGCGTGGTGATCTATCCGCAGGTGAAAGGCGCGCAAGAAGTTCTGCTGGGGCTGACCGTTGACCCACAATTTGGGCCGGTGGTAGCTTTCGGTCTGGGCGGCATTTATACCGAAATCTGGCGCGATATTGTGCTGCGGGTTGCCCCGGTCAATCGAACAGAAGCTGATGCAATGATTCACTCGATCAAGGCCATCAAATTACTGCAAGGCGTGCGCGGAACCCCTGCCTGTGACATATCTGCTTTGGCAGATACGCTCGTGCGCTTCTCTGAACTGCCCTTCATTTATACGGAAATTGCCGAGGCTGACCTTAACCCGGTCTTCCTATTCCCCAAGGGGTTGGTAGTCGGTGACGTGCGGGTGATCAAAAATATCTGATAGGTTATTTCTGCTATTTTCCAAGTCGGAAAAGATCGATTATTCCCACGGTTTTTCTTGCGTTAGCGCCAACCTACAATCACAAGCTGGAATTTATCCCCCCGCCCTCGCTCTTGAGGGGACATGCTCTTTGGGTGGCAACGATTTGGCGGTTGTATTTTGAATTTTCTTTCCCATGATTAAATCCGTTGGGATGCCCAACCCATTGTGCAGAAGTCGAATCATATTGAGTGAAAGTCCGCGTTTGCGGTTGAGAATTTCTGAAACTCGCTCCTTGCTGCCCAGGTATGCAATTAAATCAGAACGATTTAGACCACGGCTTTCCATGTAATATTCCAAAACCGCTACTGGATCATCCGGTTCAGGGATCGGGAAATGTTTTGCCTCATACGATTCAACCAAAGTCACCAGCACATCCATCCGGTCACCCGCGCGGGTACCAGGCTGAGCCTCCAGCAGCTTTTCGATTTCCTTTAATGCAATATCATAATCGGCTTCGCTACGAATAGGCTTGATTTCCATTTTTACAACTCCTTTCCTGAAATATCACTGAAGATTTCATCAAATTGTCGTCACATCAATCCTGTCATACTCTTCATGGGTTCCTACAAACCGAATGTAAACAACACTATTTTGAAAAACCACTACAACCAATAATCGATAATGATTGCCCTTGATATTGAAGATAACTCGATTTTTTGCTACAAAGCTGGCATTTTGATAAACCGCCTTAATATCCGCTGGACTGTTCCAGCTTGCACGTTCCACATCATGAAACCAGGTCTGTAAAGCAATAGCGGAGTCGGGATGCTTTTTCCAGAATTCTCGCAGGATGCGCCGACTAATAATCCTCATAACATAATTGTACCACAAGTTACCAAATAGGTAACTTGTGGTTGCGCATCTTGATTCATTCCCCAAAACAATTTCCCGTCTCTAAAATCCATGTTGCGGATTTGTAGGAAGGAGCATTATCGAGTGATTACTTCGCATCCTCTAAAACAATGCTCCAATTTAGGATTTGTTCGTTCGGGGAGTAATTCGCCAATTTCTCTCCCCCATGATTTCTTTGATTTGTGACACCCTTGCGATAATATTTTTGAATTCTGTATAAAAGAATGAAGAAAACAACAAATACCAAATGAACCAACTTTTATGGTCTTTGATTTCTTTTTCAGATCTGATATACGCAAAGATAGCCTGACCTGGTCCCACGCTCAATGTGAACAATGTGGTTAATATAAAGATTGGGATCAGCCAGTCAATTTTATCCAGACCGTGATATTTCCACGCCCAGAATGCTATGATGGGAAATATTTGGGATGATAACCAGGGATAAATTTCTCGCCAGGCAAGCAAATAGGCAGCCCCTATTTTTTGACGGATGGAAAGATTCTTTGAACGCATTGCGTTCATAAAATGCTCCATGGAAACCTGGAACCAACCTTGAGACCAACGCATCCGTTGATTCCAAAGCGCTTTTAATGTGCCAGGTGCAAGCTCCCGCGATATAAGCTTAGGATCGGTGACAATGATGTATCCGTCTTCGGTAACTCGCATGGATGAATCGATGTCTTCTGTTAACATAAAGCCATGCATGCGTGTCTGGCGCAATAATTCTGTTTTCCAATACCCATTTGAACCGCCAAAAATGCCAAACCCGTAAAGCCGCGTCCGCCCTGGATGGCTGACCGCATAAATAGCCTCAAATTCAACTGCGATCATTTTGGCAACCCAGGATGCATCATAGTTACGAACAAGACAATGACCTTGCACAATATCACAGCTTTTTGATAACCATTGCCAGGCGCGAGTAAACGCGTTTTTTGCCGGATGGTGATCAGCATCAAAAATTCCAACGAATTCGCCGGTAACTTGAGCAAGCGCGGCGTTCACATTTTGCGACTTTGATTCACTTCCATCTACATTTAATAACAATAATCTGCTATCTTTTTTGGCGATATTCTGCAAAGTTTTTTCGACAGGCAGATGGTGTGGTGTGTTGTATGCCAGAATAATTTGAAGCGGTCCAGGATATTCGATTCCCAAAAAAACTTTTATTGTCTCAACAATTGTATAGGCTTCATTTGGTAAATATGCAGCAATTATTGCACTCGCGGGAGGGTATTTAATATCTAGGTCTTCCGGTGGGTCTATCTCCTTAAGGGCTTGAAACCCTTCAACCCAGATCATAATGGCAGTAATTAGTAATGCAATTACAACGACAGTATACACATACGGTGTGATATCCGCCCCTAGTTTATCGAAAACAATATAAATCAAATAGGGAAGAATAAGATAGAAGAATACCGAAATCAAGAATTGGAACACGGTGCTAATATTTTGATAACCACGAACTGCTGCGGATTTCCTCTTTTTTGCACCCTCTATCTTCCTCAGCTTTTCAGACACTCGTCTTGCCTCTTCAGTGAAAACCTTTGGTTCAAGGTCCATCTGACTGCCAGCATATTCCAACGCAATTTGTGATTTTTCGCTGACTTCGGCGAAAGTTGTCTCGTTTTCAAATAATGTGAAGCCGATTACAGGTGTAAGTCGGATAACTTCCGCGTGCGAGACGAAGTTATGTTCTGCAATGCGGAGCGAAATCTCTTTTAAATATTTTTGACTTGAAACCTGATCTTTCTCAGGAAAGAGAATAAAGAATTTGCCTGATGGGTCATGCCCAAAAATATCCAGCGATTGACTTTTTTCTTGAATGATCTCAGAGATTTGTTTGGAAATTTCCCGGTCAGTTCGTTCACCGAGTCGCTCTCTAATCCGAGTGGTTTCCAATATTTCCAAATAGGCCAGGCAACCTGGTCTCCCTCCTTTGGAGGCGCGGAATATCTCCCGCGCTGCTTCGTTATTGAAATTTTGCATCGAACGCAGTCCGGTTTGTCGATCCAATATTAGGTTTTCGATCGGAATAGGCGGTCGATTCAGTTTAGAGTTTACCCGTGCAAGTAAAATTGCCGCGTCAATAGGTTTTGCCAGATAGTCATCCGCCCCGAGATTCAATCCTTCAATAATGTCTTCATTAGAATTTTTTGTTGTAAGCATTATTACTGGAATAACAGCGGTGTCGCTTTTTGAGCGCAGCTCCTTAAGTAAAGAAAATCCATCCATTTCAGGCATCATTACATCAGAAATTACCAGATCGGGGGTGACTTCATTCACCCGCGCCAAAGCTTCTATTCCATTAAAGGCAACTGTTATATCGAATCCCCCTTTTGTAAGTATAATTTTTATTAATTGCTGAATTACAGGATCGTCTTCGACAATTAGTATCGATTTTGGGCGAACCTTGATTGAATCATCCACTGAAATTTCCTTATTCTTTATTATTGACTAATGTCAGAAACGCATCCACTACCTGCGGATCAAAGTGCTTGTCCCGCTGTCCCTGGATAAACTGAATCGTTGACTCTTCCGTCCAGGCCGGCCGATACGGTCGATCTGCGGTCAGGGCATCAAAAACATCTACGATTGCAAACAAACGCGCGGCCAACGGAATTTCCTCGCCCTTCAACCGGCGCGGATACCCCGTGCCATCCCATTTCTCATGATGACAATATGGAATATTCAGCGCTGGTTCAAGAAACGGAATGATGGATAACAACCGGTATGCGTATTGCGGATGCTGACGCATAATCACCCATTCGTCATCGCTTAATGGGCCAGGCTTGAGCAATATACTATCCGGGATGCCCATTTTGCCAATATCGTGCAGCAGCGCGCCACGCTGAATATGCACCATTTCTTCTTCTTTTATTCCCATCAAGCGGGCTAGTTTTAAGGTTGTTTTTACCACGCGCTGACTGTGCCCGGCTGTTTCGTGTTCGCGCAACTCCAACGCATTGGACCAGCCTTGCAAAGTAGCGCTATAGGCTGACAGTAGCTCTTCAGATGATTTCTGCAGCGCCGCCTCAGATTGTTTGCGTTCGCTGATGTCTTGCTTAATCGCAATAAATCGGCGGATATTTCCATCCGAACCGCGGATGGGCGTGATGGTCATATCTTCGGTATATAACGTATTGTCTTTACGCCTGTTGAACATCTCCCCGCGCCAAACATTTCCCGCCAAAATAGTGTCCCACATGTGTTTATAAAACACGGTTTCATGTTTTCCTGATTTAAGCAGGTCGCGCGGATTTTTGCCAATGGCTTCAGCCGCAGCGTAGCCGGTTAGATTGGTGAAGGCCGGATTAGCCCATTCAATACTCCCGTTGGAGTCAGTTATAACGATGGCATTAGCCGCAGCGTTGAGCGCCGTAGCTTGCAAGCGGAGCATTTCTTCTGCACGTTTATGTTCCACCCGCATTTTCTTCTGATCCAACGCATTATGAACGGCTTGACCCAGACGCTCCAGCCGGTCTTTCAATAGATAATCCGCTGCCCCCTGGCGCATGACCGCCACCGCTGTTTCTTCGCCAATACCCCCGGAAACGATGATGAAGGGTATCTCCAGGCCGCGCTCGACCACAAGTTCAAATGCGCGAATACCGCTGAACTGCGGCAAAGTCCAATCGGAAAGGATCAGATCATAGGGGTTTTCCAGCGCCGCCAGAAAATCCTCTTCATTCTCGACGCGCTGCCAGTCCAATTGATAATCCTCCATATTCAGGCGCATTACCAGCAGGTCTGCATCAGCCGGGGTATCTTCAACGATTAGTACACGCAAGGGGATAGACACCGGCTACTCCTCTGTTTGATTTGATTGGCTTAAAGCAATTGGCGGAAACTGATTGACCAGCAGCCAGTAACAGCCTAACTGCTTGACTGCATCCGCAAAGCGCTCAAATTCCACCGGTTTGCGGACATAACTATTGGCGCCGGAGCGGTAGCACGACAGAATATCTTCATCTTCATTGGAAGAAGTTAATATCACCACCGGCAGCAATTCAGTCCGTGGATCGGCGCGCACCTGTTTTAAAACATCCAGGCCGCTCAGCTTGGGCAGTTTCAAATCCAGCAGCATAACCTGCGGCAAATCCGTAATAAATTGAGCGGGACTCTTGCCAGCGCCGTATAGATATTCCAGCGCCTCTTCACCGTCGTGAACAACGATGACTTTGTTGAGGACATGGTTCAGCTTAAGCGCCCGCAAGGTCAGTTCTTCATCGTCTGCATTATCTTCCACTAACAAAATCACTTTATTTTCCATTATTCACCTTCCAGTGTGAAATAAAAAGTTGCGCCCTGGTTCACGGTTGCTTCTGGCCAGATGCGGCCGCCATGCCGCGTGATTATGCGCTGGACAATGGTCAATCCAATGCCAGTGCCTGTGAATTCATGCGTTGCGTGCAGACGTTGGAACGGTGTAAAGAGCTTATTGGCATACGTCATATTAAAACCGGCGCCGTTATCCCGCACGTAGAAGACGCGTTCGCCTGCCTGCTGCGTCTCTCCAAGCTGAATTTGCGCCACCTCGCGTTGACCGGTGAACTTGATGGCATTATTCATCAGGTTTTCTAGCACAATTTTCATCAGGTTCGGATCTGCCCGGACAATAATATCTGAAGAGATGTCAAACTTCACTTTTCGGTCAGGCGTTTGCGATTGCAGGTCTTCCGCTATTTGATGGGCTATCGCGCTGAGATCTACCCTGGATAATTTTACCTCACGGCGAGTGATGCGCGAAAGGTTAAGCAGGTCTTCAATTAATTGTGCCATTCGCTGCGAGGCTTCCTGGATGCGAGATAAATAGTGCTTTCCCTGCTCATCAAATTTTTCTTGATACTCTGTAATCAAGGCGGCGCTGAAACCATCCAGGGCACGTAAGGGGGCACGCAGATCATGTGAAACAGAATAAGAAAAGGCTTCCAGTTCCTGGTTGACGGCTTCCAATTGCGCGGTGCGGTCTTTCACGCGCTGATCTAATTCGGCGTTGAGTAGGTGAACCTGTTCTTCGGCTTCTTTCTGGTCTTCGACGACGCCCAGTAGCGAGTGGCGGGAGCGTTCCATCTCGGCAAGCAGGCGTTGCAATTCGATTTGATTAGCTTGAATTATTTCTTCGGCCTGTTTGCGCTCGGTTATGTCTACAGAGATGCCGCCAATAAGCGGTTCTTGACCATCACCGCGAATAATGAATTTTTGTGTTTCGTAATTGTGTAATTTCCCATCAAGATGATTAATGCTTTCTTCAATTTTCTGATAGCCCAACTTTATTGTTTGCCTATCATCTGCAATCAATTGTTCCCCCAGGGCATTTGGCATAATCTCAAGCATGGTTTTCCCCAACCAACTCGAAGCTCCCACGGCATCATCCATATACTTGTTAACAAACAAAGTTCTGCTTTCAGCGTCTTTAATAAAGACAATGATGGGTAAATAGTCCATGAATAACGAAAATCTGTTTTCACTATTACGTAATGCTTCTTCGATCTGCTTGCGTTCGGAAATATCCAGTATGTTGGTAATAAAGAACAAAGGTGCATTTTTTGCATCCCGCAGAAGGGTAGTGCTCACTAAAGCCGTTACGCTGCTCCCATTTTTGGATAGATAGCGTTTTTCAAATACAGTTGAATCTTGTTCACCCGCCAGAATGGCGTGTATGTTCGCGTGGTTCGCCTGAATATCGTCTGGGTCGGAAACATCCGCCCAATTCTTACCGATTATCTCTTCAATTGTGTATCCCAACATGGCTGCAAAGGACAGGTTGACCTTGCGGTAAAATCCGTCAACGCTGGTCAGGGTAAACCCGACAGATGATTTTTCAAAAATAATGCGGAACTGTTCTTCACTATCTCTACGTGCGGCTTCAGCTTGCTTGCGCTCATTCAATTCAATTTGAACCTGAGCGTAAAGCCGGGCATTTTCCTCGGCAGATGCAATGGGCAAAGCCAGCGCCTCTAACAGATGCAACTGAGCCTCAGTGTAAGCATTCTGGTGATAACTCATCACCTGAATCACGCCTGTGACCAACTCGCCAGTTTTAAGGGGGACGATCAGCGCTGAACGGGTTATACCCTCATCCGGTGAAACTTCTTTGGTAACCGCATTTGTCTCACTGTTGACATAATAAATGGTTTTTGCAGTTTTTTGCTGCGCTTGATAGTCATTGACCAGCATGGCTTTACCAGTGCGGATGGCAATGCTCTGTGTGCCTTTCCCTTCTTCTTCAAGCGGAATGGATGGGAAGGAACTGACATCCAACCATTTATTTTCCATCCAGTAGGCGCGGCAGGTAATCAGTTGTGATTCAGGGTCATAGGCGGAAATTGTAACCCCATCATTGGGTGCACTGATGGATATGAAGTCGCAAATAGCCTGATATATTTCATCCAAATTCAGGGTCTTATATAAACGTTGGCTAGCTTCATACAGCACACTTAGTTGTTTGGTTTGCTGGGCGGCTAATTCTTCGGCCATTTTCCGTTCGGTTATGTCTCTGGCGGTGCCTTCGAAACCAATTGTCGTGCCGGCTGCGTCCTTTAGTGGAAAAGCGCTTGAGGTATGCCAATACCAGGATCCGTCGCTGTGTTGCACGCGATACTCAACGCCTTTTTGACGCTCTCCTGTCTCGATCACTTTTTGCAGCCAGGCCATGCATCCGGGGATGTCATCCGCATGCACGAATTGCTGAAATGATTGTCCAACCACCTCGGATACTGGATGTCCGAGCAAAGTCGTCCAGGCAGGCGAGACATAGGTGAATACCCCTTCCGCAGTCAACGAATAGATGATGTCATGGCTATTCTCGATCAGGAGACGGTGCTTTTCCTCGCTCACCTGCAATGCCTCTTCCACAAGGTTGCGTTCAATCGATAATGCCACCTGCGAGCTAACATTCATCAGAAATTCTTTATTGCTCTCTGAATAGCGGTCAGGTGTTTGATAGTCCTGTACGACAATCACCCCAATGGTTCCATCTGGCGTATTGAGCGGCGCTCCCAGCCAGGAAGCTGAGTTTGTGCCTACCAATTCTACTTCGCCCTGTGCTTGCAATTCATCAAACAACATCTGGGTCACAATATGTGGCTTGCCAGTGCGGTGTACATAGGCAGTAATGCTCTTCGCCAATCGGGATGGAGGAGCTGGGGGATCATACTGATCTACAGCATATACTTCTTCAAAGTATTCGGTGGCTTTGTTGTAGAAAACAGCAAAGAAATTTTCTGCATACATTACTCTCGCAACACAATGATGGATAATCCTCAGGATTTCCTGGAGGTCTCTCGTTTCGGCCAGACCCTGCATTATCTCAAGGAGCGCACCACGCTCTATTTCGGTTTGTTTGCGTTCGGTGATGTCAGTAGCATGGGTCAGAGATAAAATAACTTTACCTTTGTCATCTTTTATGGGATTGGCCGTGGCATAGAAATACAAAGTCTTGTCTTCGAGGGGAACGTCGACCTCGACCGATTCGCTTTCGCCCGTTTGAAACACTCTTTTTGTTACTTCATAGCGGAAATCCGCATGCTCTTTCGGATAGATATCCCAGAAGGATTTCCCAATAAAATACTCCGGGGTTTTCCCAAAAGTAGACGCAAAAATATGGTTCGTAAATTGATATTCGCCCTTTTCATCTACACAAAAAATGGTGTCACTTGAAGATTCGATAAGAGAACGATATTTCAATTCACTTTTACTGAGCGCTTGTGTGCGGGATTGAACTGCTTGCCGCATGCTCTCATAACTTTCAACCAGGCTGGCAACCTCGCTATAAGCGAGTGGAAGTGATAAAGTAACTTCGCTGGCGAAATCGCCCACGACAAGACTCTGGGCAACCCGACTCAATTCACTCATTGGATCAATTACTTGCCTGGTCATTGCTGCCTGTTCACGGCGCACAACCAGCAAATAGAGTATTGCAGTCAGGAGTATTCCTAACAATGCTGGGATAAGGAATGCCCCATACACTGAGCTATATGGGGTTTGGGTTATCGCCAACCAACCAGTCTGAGGCACCTCAACTATCACCCCGACCATCCAGGTTTCGGGGTCAGTGAATATCTGTTGCGGCTGCCGATTGCGGCTTTGGGAAATAATTCCCAACTGACTCGTAAATTCCTGTTGGCGCACCATTTCATAATTTGGGTGAATTAGAAAAATGCCGTTTGCGTCTGTAATATAAAAAGCTACTCTTGAAGAGAATGCCAGGCCAGCAATATTTTCTTGCAGTCTTGCCAGGCTCAACTCTCCCACCAATAAATCCCCACTTTGCTGAACGGGAACGCTAATATAAACAGTAGGGTTGTCTGTTTTTTGGGAAATGAAGGGTTTTGAAAAAATAATATCCTTCGTTCCTTCGACAAAACTGGGATGGCCGGACATGTCCATCCCGGGTTTGAGTTGTTTATCTATTGGAGATGTCGCCAACAGACGCCCATTAGAGTCGATTAGATATAACGCATCAAGATTTTTTTCCACTCGCTCAGCAATATCCAGGTCGTGCTGGGTGGGGGTTGAGGCGGCCAGGGCTTGCAGCGCATACACAGTTGAATCAACATAATTTCCCACACTATTGGATAAAAGCGTTGTCGCCTGTTGTTGATTTTCAATCAGGTTTTTCCCGTTCAGATACGAGGAACCTAACACTACCAAAGTAATAATTATTGACCCGGCAATCCACTGCGATGCCAGTAATTGATAAACGACTTTATGCAAAGAAAGGGTTTTTTGAGTATTTATTTTCATCATTGTTCCGGATTAAGTTTCTCTATCGTCTCAAATTTGCCGTCTTTCACTTTTTGTATGACCAGTGGGCGAATAACATCCCCAAATTTGTCCATGCTTATCGGCCCGGTAAGACCTTCAAATTTTTGCATTCCGGCCAGGGATTCAGCAAGTCCATCTGAATTTCCATTGGTTTTTTGTAATGCGGCTGCCAGAAGGCGCATCGTTTCGTAGCCTTCCATGCCTGTAAAGATGGGGGCAGCGCTAAAACGCTTTTCATACGTTGATTTAAATTGTGCCAGCGCCGGGGATGGATCATTACTATCAAAAGCCATCACTGTTTCCATGCCCTCCACTGTTTGCCCGCCGCTCTGAAATAGGGCTTGCCCTTGCGCCCATGATGAGATAAATAGAACGGGTTGCCATTTTTTCAGGCTAATTGTTTGCGCAATCATCGCGGTATCGTATGGCGAAGCAATGATTAGAACTCCCGCGGCATCTGTTTTTTTCAAGTCATCAACCAAAGGCGAATAATCTGGCGCTTTCGCTGCTGAAAACTCAAGCTGATCAATGACTTCGCCTCCCAGACTTGTAAAGCTTTCCAAAAACGAGCGTAATAACGGTTCAGCGTAAGTTTTGTTATCCAGATCATGGATTGTAGCGATTCGCGCTATTCCGCGCTTGCCATGAATATAGGAAGCCAACCCCCGCCCCATCGCGTCTGTGGAGGCAACGGTGCGAAAGAAGAGGTCATTTTTACCACTTAGAAGTGATGTGGAGGCGGTGGCGCTCAGCAGGACAACGCCTTTTGCTTCTGCCACTGAATAGCCCACCATGGTTTGATCGCTTGTAAAATGCCCGATGATAGCCACCACGCCGGCGGCGATAAGTTTGTTTTCAGCATTCAGTGCGCCTTGCGGCGTCCCGAAATCATCCTCTACAAGGAGATGTATTTTGCGACCACCAATTCCACCGGCAGCATTATTCTCTTCAATTGCCAACTGAACACCATTGCGAAGGTTAATGCCCATTTCGCCATTCTTGCCAGTCAACTCTGCTGCGAATCCAATCAGCACAGGTGGTTTCGTGGTACAGGCTGAAAGGATTAATGCCAGTAAAATAAAAAGGGAATATCGCATTAAATAAACTTGAATTAGTCTGGACATTTTTACCTCCACATAACAATTGATGCTCTTTTCCTTTATCGCATAAATTCGGCTAATGTTGTCAAACCCAGGGAAGGCAGGGCTAAACCTGTGGTTCATCCACTGCACTGGCATAGCGCGTGGGTTTTCCATCTGCGGTTAAGAGCTGGTTGACCTCACGTTTAAGCTGATAAATGCGCTCCTCGCGCCCCATAGTGATGTTGTGCCATCTACGCAGTTCATCAAGTTGTTCGGTGATCTTGGCTTCGGCTTGTTTGCGGGCTGAAATATTTGTGGAGATGATTTGAACACCAATGATTTTGCTTGAAGCATTCAAAACCCGAGTAAAAACGCTGGCAAACCACATTGGTTCGCCCGGCAGGTCAACCTTATCTTCATACTCCTGGGGGTCTTTCGATTCTATGGCTTTTTGGATTCTTCCCATATACACATCGGCATCCATTTTTGGAAACAGCTCATAAATTGACTTACCGGTAAAGTCTTCCGGTTTCCCTCCCATATTATTCGCCGCCATTGCATTATACGAAATCACTTTTCCGTCTGGCGTATAATATCCAATTCCTACACCAGCGCTTTCGTTGAGGAGTTTATATTTTCCCTCACTTTCGCGCAGTTCCTCCTCAGCTTTCTTGCGCTCGGTAATATCAGCATTGAAGCCATACCAGGTTATGGAGCCATCATCTAATTTCTCAGGTGTGGATTTTGAATAAATCCATTGGATTGCTTTGCCCGGTATTTGCACTCTAAATTCACAGGTAAAGTAAGTCAAATGCTTCGCAGAGAATTCTATATCACTAATGACCCTACTTGAATCTTCGGGGAAAATCACGCTGGCAATCGGTGCAAAGTCATCAAGAACATCTTCCGGAGAACACCCAAAAATGTTCTTAATACCTTCTGAGGCAACCGGAACGAAATATGTCCCGTCAGGCTTCCTGGTGAATTGAAAAATCAAATCGGGCATATTTGAAGACAACTTTCTAAACTGAATGTCTTTTTCCCGTATCTTTTCTTCCGCCTCTTTGCGTTCGGTAACATCTACCATGCTAATCGCTAATATCCGGCTTCCCTGCCTATCTGTATAGTCAGTCATATGCTTTTCACACAGGCGTTTCTGGCCATCCGCCCGAATAAAATAAAAGCTATAGTCGTGCTGATACGGTTCCTTTTTGATGAATTTGGTGAAATTATTCACCACAAACTCAACCGATTCAGGCGCCAGATAATCAATAAATGATGCATTCGCAAAAAGATGTTCTTCCGCATGGCCGCTCATCTGGATAAACGCCGCATTGACCCAGATAATTACCCCGCCTTCATCAATCAGGCAAATGGCATTATGCGAATATTCTGATACCGCTTTGAATCTCGATTCACTCTCGCGCAACTCTTCTTCTGCCTGTTTGCGCTCGGTGATATCACGGATGCTTTCGATTGCGCCAATAATGTTGCCTAAATGATCATGCAGGGGTGAGACTTTGGCGGAAACCCATGCGCCCTGGTTCTGGTAAAGGGCGTTGCAAAACACTTCCGCTATGAACGTATCGCCTTCGCGGGTGATGTCGGGATAGCGGGCGGCAAGCTCTGCATTGTCCGCAAAGACAAAATCCATCATCTGCGCACGCGCTTCCCCATAGAACGGAATAGTGGAAGCAGAGACATCTTTGCCGATCATCTCTGCGGCCGGAATACCCGTCATTTTCTCAATCGCCTTGTTCCAAATAATGATGCGCTTGTGCAAGTCAATCGCCAGCGTGGCATCCGGCAAAAATTCGATGATGTCCGTCAGTTCCTTGCGGCTTGCCAGCAAGGCTCCTTCAGCCTGCTTGCGCTCGGTAATATCTCTGCCAACCGATTGAAATTCGATAATCTTGCCATTTATATCGATAATTGGATTAAACGCCCATAGCATCCAGCGCTTGTTTCCCTGTGCGTCAAAATTCATTTCTTCATTGTTGAACTTGTTGACTTCGCGACTTAGCAGGCGCTTAATTACATTCTGTATACTAGCCTGAGTTTCACCCGGAAGTAAAGAATTAAAACTGGTTCCTACTAACTCCGTGCGTGTTTTGCTAAAATAATCACAGTATGCATTATTAACATAGACCAAGGTGGTGTCCGGCAGCCACCGGCAAATCGGGTCAATCTGGCTTTCAACAAGGTTTTCATATAATTCCTGGCTCTTGTATAAGGCTTCCTCTGCCTGTTTTCTTTCAGTGATAAAACGGGCTTGCTGGATATTCTGATAAGCCATGGTTGATAATTGACTTGCCATCGTAAAAAGCGCCTGTGTCACTCGTTGAAATTGAGCTTGAGACATGGCGGGGACTTCGCGAAAGGCTTCGATGACGGCAGTTTCATCGGCGGCTATGTTACGAGCGTATTCTCGCATTTTTTCTTCTGTTTGGGTCTCGTCACGCACCTGACCGATCAGCCAATTGGCAATGTGCCGGCCGCCGACTGAGATACCGGCGCCCGCATCCCACAGTCCGCCGCTCATGCACGGTTGCATAACGGGGCCATCGGGATGAAAACGGCCAATTACTGCATCGGAATTGAAGCAATTGATCTGGCCTTTATCAGTCTTGCGAATGATGTCGTTGCACAGCCGGCAGAAGTTGCTCGGCCGGGTGATGGGAGTACCATCCGGGCGGGTAATAATGGAGGCCACCCCGGTGGCCGTTGAGAACTCATCCTGGAGTTTTTGAATGGCAGCCAGGTCGAACAGGTCATTGAAGTCAATCCCCTCCGGTTGATCCAATGGGCTGGTAAGGGCAACCAGGCGGCTTTCCAGCGCAGTCTCCAGGCGTTTGCGCTCGGTTATATCTTTTGAAAGACAGGTTACAAATTGAACATTGCCTTGCTCATCTTTGATCGGGTCAGCCAATGTCAGGTAAGTTCGTTCAGCGCCCGTAGCAGTGATAACTTTGACTTCAATTTCTCCTTTTTCACCGGACTTAAGCACTCGGCGCACCAGCGTCAACCGTTTTTCCGCCTCGGCAAAAGGAAAAATGGCATGCGGTGTCTTTCCCATGATTTCATCCGGCTTTTTACCAAAAGTCCGAGCGAAAGTTTCATTAACGAACCGATAGGTTTCATCCGGGTTGAAGGCGAAAATCGGGTCGCTCGAATATTGGATCAACCCACGATATTTCTCTTCACTCTCCTGCAATTGACAGGTACGCACTTCCAGCAAATCCTGGATACGCATCAAAGTCCGCTCACGGCGGACGCGGACGCATTGCGAGATCAGATATTCAGGCTCAAAAGGTTTCGGCAGGTAGATTGCTGCCCCCATTTTCATCCACTTTAACGCCAGATCTGCCTGCGGATCGGCTGTCATCATCATACACACACAATCGGGCGATTTCTCTTTGAGTTCTTTTATTAAACTATCTCCCAGACCATCTGGCAGGTGATAGTCCAACACGGCGATGTCATACGTATTCTGCCAGATCAAGGTCAGGCTTTCTTGCAATGTACTGGCCGTATCTGCCAGGTACCCATGCGCCTGAAAGGTCTTTAGCAGCCGTTTTGAAATCAGTTTGCTATCCTCAACGATCAATACTTTCAGGGCATCCTGTGCTTTTTCACCCTTCAGTAATACATGAACAAGGTCAATAAACTGCTGCCCATCCACTGGCATAGATAGAAAGGCATTTGCCCCCAGGTCGTTTGTGATTCGAGAAGGTTCGTCGCCGGAGAAGGTGGCAGACACCACCAATATTGGCGTCAGGTTAAACTGCGAATATTCGGGGGAACGCAGCAGTCGGCAAAACCGCCAACCATCTATGCCCGGCATATACAGGTCAGTGACGATCAAAGCCGGCGGCGCGGCCAGTCCCATAGCCAGTAGGGCGGATTCGGCGCTCTGAAAGGCGCTGATGTCCAATCCGGCCTTGGCCAGCAACGCGCTCAACACATTCAACTGGGTGGGATCGTCATTGACCACCACTGCTCTGCGTTTTTCGTTTATGATATTTTCTGATAATGCCATAATATCCACCTTATCAAAACCTCATTCCGATTGATGCTCCGTTATTTGTTCTTAACTTATTTGCAGGAAGTCTGTACATCAACTGCTACCTACCCGATTTCGTCCATTTCTTTTTGCTGTAAAAAGAGAATGATCTGCGCCATCGAGTAAATTTTCCAGTGTTGCGCACTCATTGCCAAGAGCAGTAACACCCAAACTAACTGTGATCAGTAACGGACCTGCTTTAGTATCTATGGCGTTCTTGGAAATACTCACTCGAAGTCGCTCTGCAACCTGGCCAGCAACGATAAGATCACTTTCGGGCAATAAAAAAGCAAATTCATCACCTCCATACCGTCCTAAAACATCTTCCTTGCGCATCACCTGGCGAAAGCATTTGGCTACATCTTGTAGAACTTGATCACCAACAGCATGTCCGTAGGAATCGTTGACGGATTTAAAGTCATCAATATCTAGCATAATAGCTGATAAAGGACGTGAATAGCGGTGTGCTCGCTGAACCTCAAGTTCCCCTATCTCAAAAAAATGTCGGCGATTGAACAGACCCGTCAGATGATCGGTAATCGCTAATATTTTTACTTCAACCAAAGCTTTTTGCAGATCCGATTCGCTTTGTTTTAGATTCCTAAATAAAAGGCGATGCGGTTTTTTCAAGCCAATTTCAACTATGGCCATGTACATGAAATAATAAGCAATGCTCTTGAAAAAATGACCTACCATATTGGAAAAACCATACACGCTTATGTAAGTTGTGAAAGCTAATTCAGCGCCAATGGTCAAAACAATAGAAATGATCAACCATATCAATACCTCCCGGTCAAAAGCAATTCGGTTTCGTAGCAATAAGGCAACAGCCGCAAAAAGTATCAAAATGATGATGTATTCGCTAACTATTTTGAATTGTGTTAAGCCTACTCCCTCCACAAAACAATCGGGGAAAACACCGGAAAATATCGCTGTAAGGATAATAGCTGTAATCGCCATATAGCCCCAGAAAACAATCTGGGGTTTTAATTTATTGCTCAAAAAAACTGGGGCAATAAGTAAAGAGCAACTTAGGAGGTAACGAGAAGCAATCCAAAGCTGGGTCGGCAAATTTGCATTATACGCGGTAAATACCCCCATACCTTTGTAGGCCAATGTGTGGATAAGGTCAAGACTACCAATAAATAAAAAGACGATACCCAAGAACAGCAAATAGTCATTCTCGATATGATGTTTTGAATTCCAAGCGAGAATGAAAATACTGCACCCGACTACAATGCTGAATATCTCAATTAAACTATGAAAAAGAACATAACTCTGAAGACTGGTTAAATACAATCCAAAAATGATCGGGCCATATACAAAGATATGTCTAAATATGCGAATGGACCCATTCTTCAATGGTTGAGGATCGGACTTGGACATTAAATTAACCATCATGGAAGGTGACAAAACAACTTTGTTGAATTAACATCTGAATGTGCCATCGAGCTCTCCTTATTCTACATAGACCACGCGATTGCCGCCATCCCGCTTTGCGCGATACATGGCTGCATCTGCGCTATCCAGCAATTGATCTTCCGTGCTTC
>JBAWYZ010000005.1:0-24977 GCA_037143255.1 Leptolinea sp.
GATACCTATCCCAGCCCGGAAATCAAGTTCAATGCACTGGGTGACAATATGTTCCCAGGTGTGGTCGTACTGCAGGTCCAGAAGGGCGAGCCAAAAGTCGTCTATCCTGAGGCCGAGCGCGAAGTAGCCCCCATCTTCCCGAATCCACACTGGAAGAAGTAATTCAATTATTCTGAAAGAGAGTTCCGGGGTCTTATGGACTTCGGAACTCTCAATATGAGTACCCTTGCCGAGGAAATTCCAATGTTTGAATCCATATTACAGGCAATTATCACAGGCGTTCTAATCGGCGTGATCTACGCTTTGATCACACTCGGACTATCTGTTATCTTCGGCACAATGAATGTCGTCAATTTTGCGCATGGCGATTTTGTTATGTTGTCGATGTATCTGTCTTACGCAATTGGGATGTTTCTGTTATGGGATGCGGTGGCAACACCGCTGATCACCGTTCCATTGCTCTTCGCTTTTGGTTATTTTATTTATTATCTACTGATTGACCGCACCCTACGCCAATCATTCGTGGTTCAGTTGGCGGTTACCGTTGGCCTGTCAATTCTGATGCGGTCTCTGGCTTTGATGATTTGGAAAGGCCAATCGGTTGCCTTCCAGAGTTCAATCATCACGGGAAACTTCGAAATCGGTGGGATTACGATTTTAACTTCTCGCCTGGTGTCGGCAATAGTCAGCATCCTGTTCATTATTGCGCTTACTTATTTCCTGAACAAGACCTGGGCTGGCGCTGCTATGCGGGCTGCTTCTGACGACCTGGATGCCGCTTCGTTGATGGGGGTCAACTATCACCGAACGTATGCCCTGACCTTTGCAATTGGTTCGGCAATTACGGCTGTTGCCGGCGGTTTGCTGATGACTTTCCAACAGACGGATGCTTTAGGCGGGATGCGATTTGGGACGCTGAGCTGGTGCATCCTTTCGCTGGCAGGGTGGGGTTCGATACCCGGACTGCTGATATCCGGTGTCATTGTTGGGGTCGCTGAATCACTGGCGATTACTTATATTGACCCACGTTCAGGGCTGGTAGCGGTTTATTTGATCTTTATTCTGGTGTTGTGGTTGAGGCCGCGTGGGCTTTTTGGGAGGAAGTTTTGAAAATTAAATCTCTACTCTCAGGGCGCAATATTGCGCTATTTGTTATTGTGATGATTGCAGGTGTGGTGCCTGTTTTCCTAAAAGATCAATATGTGATGGGATTGTTAACCTCCATCCTCATTTATGCTGCGCTGGCATCAGCCTGGAACATTATTGGCGGAATGGCCGGACAGCTAGACCTGGCGGTTGCCGCCTATGTGGGATTGGGCGCCTATACAATGGGAACGCTGCTCGTCCGCTGGAATATCACTCCCTGGATTGGTATGATCATCGGCGGTTTGGTGGCAATGGGTTTTGCGGTTTTGATCGGTTTTCCCCTTTTTGGATTTAAGATCACGGGGCTTTGGTATACCCTGACATCATCGGCATTGGTCATGGTATTGCAAAAAGTCTTTTTAATGTGGGATGCGGTGGGAGGGGCGACGGAGCGATACTTGCCGGTTGACCCAAAAAATCCGATTTACTCCATGAAATATGTTCAAGACCCCTATCTTTTACTGTATTACATTATCCTGGCTATTCTGGTTATTGTCATATTTGTCAATTACCGCATCCGGGCATCCAAATTGGGCTATTCACTTCTGGCGCTGGGCGAAGATGAAGATGCCGTGCAAGTGCTTGGGGTGAATTCGCAATTTGCTAAAATTAAAGCTTTGATGATCTATGCCTTCATCGCTGGCGTAATTGGCACTATCTACGCGATGAATTTCGGTTACGTTCATCCCAGCTACTTTAACCCGGATATGAGTACAGAAGTGGCGATCCTAGGGATTGTGGGTGGCATGGGGATTACTTTTGGCCCGGTGGTTGCGGCGATATTCCTGGTTTCGCTTAAAGAATTTTTGCGGGCATATCTTGGCGGCAGCCTTCCAGGTCTATATATGGTCGCGTACGCGGTCATCTTGATCCTGGTGGTGCTGTTCCAGCCGCGCGGAATAATTGTTATGTTTCAGACGTATTACCACAGGATCATCTCGAAATTTGGAGTGAAAAAAGATGGATAACCAGCCAATGTTACAGGTGAATAATGTTACTGTCCAATTTGGCAGCCTGCTGGCGGTCAATGATGTCAGCCTGGAGATACATCGCGGTGAAATCCTGGGACTGATCGGTCCGAATGGTGCAGGTAAGACAACAACATTTAACGCGCTTACCGGCCTGGTCATGCCGACATCCGGGAAAGTATTATTCAAAGATGTAGACATCACCGGCATGCTGCCTTATAAACGTTGTCAGTTGGGAATGTCGCGAACTTTCCAGGTAATCCGAGCGTTCAATAACATGGTAGTAGAAGATGCTGTGCGCGTCGGCGCCTACAACCGCCACGGCGAGTCTACCGTAAAAAACAAGGTGAATGAGGTGGTTGAATTCTGTGAATTGGGTGCAGTGCGAAACCGTTTATGCGGCGATCTTGGGCTTGCAGCGCTGCGCAGGGTTGAGCTGGCGCGAGCGCTGGCAACTGAACCGGAACTGCTTTTGCTGGACGAAACTGGGGCGGGGTTAAACCCGACTGAACTCACTGCTTTTATGGATTTGCTCAAAAAAATTAATCAAGAAGGGCATATCACACTTTGTGTGGTGGAACATGTGATGCAAATGGTGATGGGTATTTGCAGTCGAATTGTGGTTTTGGACTCTGGTGAGGTTATTGCAAAAGGGTCTCCAGCTGAAATCAGCATTGATCCAAAGGTAATTGAAGCCTATCTCGGAAAGCGGGTGCCAAAGTGCTACTAAATATTTCCACACTTAATTCTGGATATGGCAAAGTGCCGGTTCTCTTTGATGTCAGCATCAATGTTAAGGAACATGAAACCGTCACCGTTATTGGGCCGAATGGGGCAGGTAAAAGCACATTATTAAAATCCATCACCGGCATGGTTTGTCCAAAATCCGGCAGCATTGAATTTGATGGAAAAAACATCGCGGGGCAGCCTGCCTATAATGCAGTTCAGCACGGGCTTGCTATGGTGCCTGAAGGTGGGCATGTTTTTGTGAATATGACCGTAGCAGATAATCTCAAAATGGGCGCTTTTTCGAAACGCGAGAATTTGAAAACAGGGATCCTTGAAGAGATTTACGAGTTGTTCCCAAAACTTAAAGATCGCAGCAGTCAATATGCGCGTACCCTGAGCGGTGGAGAGCGTCAAATGCTGGCTATTGCGCGCGGCCTTGTCTCTCGACCCAAATTGCTAATGCTGGATGAACCATCCCTGGGGGTAGCGCCAAAACTGGTGGATGAGATTTATGAGAAAATCCATGCTTTGAAGGAAACCGGGCTGACTGTTTTATTAATTGAGCAGAACACATCTTACGCATTGGAACTGGCAGACCGCGGTTATGTTCTTGAAAACGGTCGCGTAGTGTTGGAAGGCTCTTGCAAGGAACTATCAAACAGTGAGCATGTGAGAAAAGCCTTCCTCGGGATTTAATTCTTGCGCTGATTGCTAAATTTGGCATCTGCGATTTTTTACATTACCAGTTGAATTATTTGCGTAGTTCATTACAGTTTGTGGGTTGACTTGCGGAAAAAATGTCGGTATACTAATAATAATGGAACACGATTTCTCTGAGTGGAACAATATTGAGTTTTCACAAAAACAAAGCTAGTTAACCGTTTTCCCCAATGGAGGTTTGTGCATGGAAAAAGAAACGTTTAAAATAATCGGGAAAAATCATCACCGCAAGGATGGGATTGCGCGGGTGACAGGAAGTGAACAGTATTCCGTGGATATCAGTCTTCCACACATGTTGCATGGACGGATACTCTCCAGTCCTTATGCCCCTGCGCGAATTAAAAGTATTGACACAAGCGAAGCCGAGAAGATGGGAGCCATCGTCATCACCTTTGCTGACATCCCCAAAATTAGATACAACGAACGGTTGATAACTGTCCCATGGGCTTTGCATCGAGACCGCTATATTCTTGCCGACAAAGTGCGGCGAATGGGTGAAGCAGTTGCGGCGGTTGCTGCGGAAACTGAAGCGCTGGCTGAAAAAGCCGTCCGTGCGATCAAAGTTGAATACGAAGTCCTTCCGGTAGTACTGGACCCCTTTGAGGCTATGAAACCAGGCGCACCGCAGCTCTATGATACAGTTATGCTTGGCGAAAAAGAAATCAAGGTTGAAAACAACATTGTTGTTACGCGCGAGATTATTGAGGGGGATGCAGATAAGGCATTCGCCGAAGCAGATATCATTGTAGAAGGCATCTTTGACACTGGGAAGGTTTACCACGCCCAGATGGAAACGAAATCCGCGGTTGTTCGTCCCGAACCAGACGGCGGATTAACCGTTTGGCCGACATCCCAATCGATCCACAACACTCGCATCTTATTGGGAAATTTGTTTGGCATTCCGCTGAGCAAGATTAATGTCAAACGGATTGCGATTGGGGGCACATTTGGTTCGAGTATCCAGACCAATACACCAATCTTGATTTGCGCGGCATTAGCATTAAAATCTCACCGCCCGGTCAGACTTTCATTGACCCGTGAAGAGGATATTCACGAACATACCAATTATCCATCTCACATTGATTTAAAACTGTCAGCGAAAAAAGATGGCACGCTAACCGGGGTTAAAATGGAATTGGTGGCTGATATTGGCGCGCATATAACCCAGGGATATTCATATCTGGGTGTTTGTATTGGTTGGTTGGTATCACTTTACAGGTTACCGAATGTTCTTTATCACGGCAAAGCGGTATATACCAATACAGCCATTTCCTGCGCCATGCAAGGTTTTGGCAACCCGCAGGTGACGTTTGCAGTGGAATCATTAATCGATGACCTGGCGGAAAAATTGGGCATGGACCCGTTGGATGTGACGCTGAAGAATTATGTTGGATTGGGCGACACCTTCTGGGGGCAAGGGCCTATGGTTCGGTCAATAGTGCAAAGCGATGGGGTTCCGCAGTTGATTAAAAATGGCGCGGAAATAATTGGTTGGGAGCAACGCCATAAACCGGGTGAGCAGAATGGGCGATATCTCCGCGGTATCGGACATGCGCGCGGCTTCCATACCTCAGGAGCCGGAGCGCCCCAACCGGGTGATGTAATTGATTTTTCTGGCGCGCTGGTGAAACTCAATCAGGATGGTTCGGTGGATGTAAGTTCAGCGTTGATGGATCATGGTGGTGGGACTCTCGAGGCAATGACCCGTCTGGTTGCAGAGACATTATGTGTGCAATTGGACAAAGTCAACCTGGCGCCGGCAGAGACCTGTTCAACGCTTTATGATGTCACAACTCACGCTACTCGCGGTGTGTATGTAGGCTGCGGGGCAGCTGTGAAAGTGGCTGAAAAACTAAAGAAGGAAATCCTCGAAACTGGCGCGCGGTTTATGAACGTTTATGCCGACGCTCTAAAAGTCAAATATGACGATCAAACAGGACAAACTGTGGTCTATGTCCCCTCAATCCCGGAAAAAAAGATGACATACACCGAGATTGCTACCAAGTGTTGGACAGATAGCTGGAAAACAATTGCTGCGCTAGATAGCTACCGGGCAGTCAACTGCCCTCCTGCCTATGTTGATATCTACCTGGAGATCGAGGTGGATAGCTGGACAGGTATTGTGCGAACTATTCGCACTGTTTCTGGAAGCGACTGCGGTACGGTAGTTAATCCGGACATGGCGATTGGGCAGCTTGAAGGCGGCTTATCGCGAGGCTCAGGTTTTGCGCTTTACGAATCAAATAGTTGGGATAAAAATGGACAAGTGGCCTCAAAAGGTTATTGGATCGATGCCAAAACACCCGGTGTTATGGAAACACCGGAGCTTGGCAATATTCACATCCATTTTGCTGATACCTACGAACCAACTGGGCCGCATGGAGCGAAGGGATTAGGCGAGGCGGCTATGAACCCGGTAGGCGCTGCGTATGCGAACGCGATTTATAATGCTATCGGTGTTCGTTTCTATCAATTACCAATTACACCAGAGAAGATTTTATCCGCTCTGAAGGAGCGTTCATAATGATGGATCAACGACTACCGAACGAAATGACGAATTCACACATCCTGGTGCAGGATTTTGATTATCTAGAACCTGCATCAGTTGATGAAGCGATAAAACTTATGGCGTCCTATGGCAAGAACGCCAAGTTGATGGCTGGCGGCACGCACCTTTTAACAATGTTGAAAATGGAACGCGATGAACCGACTGCGATTATTAGCCTCAATTGCGTCAGCGGGTTTAATAGCATAGTAGTAGATGACAAAGGTGGCTTAACGATTGGTGCTGGAGCAACGATTTATGATATCCGCAGCCATCCCTATATTCAGGCTAATTATCCTGCTCTATCAGAGGCTTGCGCCTCCTTCGGTTCAACACAAATTCAGATCATGGGCACCCTTGGTGGGAACCTTTGTAATGGATCACCAGCTTCTGATACTGTCCCGGCTTTGCTGATCTATGAAGCCCAGTTGGTTTTAAAAAGCGCTTCCGGCGAACGGCGATTGCCGTTGGCAGAATTCTTACTCGGCCCCGGTAAAACAGCCCTAAAAGAAAACGAAGTATTAACGGCTGTTGTTCTATCTGCTGCGCTAAAAGGCGCTAGCAGCGCTTTTCTGAAAGTATCACGTGTGGCGGCTGACCTTGCGAAAGCCAGTATTGCCGTCCTCTTGGTACGCGATGGAGCTAAGGTCGTGACGTCTCGGATAGCCTGCGGTTCTGTAGCTCCAACCGTGATGCGTTCAAAGAAGGCAGAAGCCGCGCTGGAAAGCAAATTGTTTTCCCCAGAATCGTTGACCGTTGTCGCCAAAGTTGTCTCGGAGGAAGTTTCGCCGATTGATGATGTGCGCTCAACAGCCTGGTACCGCCGTCAGCTCATGGTCGCAATGGTTACTGATGCCCTCAACCTGGCCTGGGAGCGCAGCGATAAGAAAGTGCCTGCCAGCAAGCTTGGTATCGAGAAGCCCAAAGCGGCGCAACCTATAATCCGACATAACATAAAAGCCGGCGAGGTTCAAGATGTAGTGTTGAAGATCAATGGGCGTAAGCGCCAACTCCGGGTAGCGTCCAATGAATTATTGTTGAATGTCTTGCGTGACCAACTCGGCCTGACCGGCGCAAAATATGGTTGTGGATTAGGCGAGTGCGGCGCCTGTACCGTGTTAATGGATGGGAAAGCTGCATTATCCTGTTTAGTATTGGCGTCTGCAGCGGAAGGACACGAGATCGTAACAATCGAAGGTTTACAGAAACCTAACGGAGAGCTGGACCCGTTGCAGCAAGATTTTGTAGAAGAAGCGGCCTTTCAATGCGGATACTGCACTCCTGGTTTCATTATGACAGCAAAATCCATGCTTAAAGACCTACCGAAACCGAACGAAGACCAGATTCGGGATTATTTAAAAGGGAACCGCTGCCGCTGCACTGGTTACGCCGCCATCATGCGCGCCGTTATCAAAAGTGTTCAAAGACAGTAACCTAAAATGTATGTAACCGGAAACTATTGAGATTGTAGTTTATGCGATTCCTTAGTGAGCGCATAAACTACAACAATGATTTACTCAGGATTATTCTTAAAAAGGATTTGAGGAGGTGTTCATGTTACCGGAATTCGAGTTATTGATACCCCAAACCTTACAGGACGCTCTCAGGATGATGCAAGAAATCCCAAGTGCGGCACCGTTAGCGGGCGGGACAAACTTGATAGTTGACTTACGCAATGGTCGGCATACACCCACGACATTGATCAATATCAATGGGCTGCAGGAATTAGGCTCTATCCAGCTCATTGATGGGATGATTTGTGTGGGAAGCGGTGTGACTATTGGAGAGATACTACGCGACCCCTTAATTGCGAAGCATTGCCTGTGTTTACGACAAGCCGGTTTGACCTTTGCCAATCCGTTGATCGCTAACCGGGCGACATTGGGTGGCAACCTGGCGGATGCCTCGCCTGCAGCGGATATGGCTCCGCCATTGATCGCGCTTGGCGCTTCCGTAGAGCTTATATCCTCAAAAGGTAAGCGGATTGTGCCTATCGAGGACTTTTTTATTGGTGTGCGGAAGACAGCCCTTCAGCCTGGGGAATTGATCACCGTGGTTCGATGGCCGTTGCCCCCCAAAATCAGTGTCACAACATATTACAAGCTGGGTCTGCGAAAAGCGGATGCCATTTCGGTTGTAACTGCGGCAATATATCTCGAAGGGGACTCCAATGGCAAGTGTGCTCAGGCGCGGATTGCGCTGGGTTCAGTGGCGCCAAAACCATTGCGGGTACCAACTGCTGAAGCAGTCTTGAAAGGTGAGAAATTAACCGATGAGGTGATTACAAAGGCCGCTCAACTTGCCTTTGAAGCATCTTCACCTATTAGCGATATCCGGGCGTCTGGTGAATATCGTCGTGAAATGGTCAAAGTTCTTGTATCCCGTCTGTTGCATGAAGCAGCAGATAAGCTCTGGAATTAGGAGGCAGCATGAAATCGAAAGCAATAATTCTAAATGTAAATGGCAGACGGCATGAAGTGCTGCTCCCGCCAAATATCACCTTATTACGCGCGTTGCGCGAACACCTGGGTTATGTGGATGTCAAGAACGGCTGTGAGAACGGAGACTGCGGAGCCTGCACAGTTATTATGAATGGCAAACCGGTTAATAGCTGCATGGTGCTGGCCTGGCAGGCAGATGGTGCAGATATTACAACAGTAGTCGGGCTGGGTACAGCCAGCAAACCTCACCCCGTCCAGGAGGCATTTGCGGATTTAGGCGCTGCTCAATGCGGCTACTGCACTCCCGGAATAGTACTGGCGGCAAAGGCATTGTTGGATATCAATCCAAATCCAAGTGAAGAAGAAATTCGACGCGGGATTTCTGGCAATCTATGTCGCTGCACTGGCTATGGGCAAATCATCGATGCAGTGATGCAGGCAAGTGAGAAGATGACTGCATCAGGAGGCGAAAAATGAAATACACAGCCAAACCTTTACCGCCAACGAATCTCCCTGAACTACGTCAGGTGGGCAAACCCTTACGCCGCGTGGATGCTATGGGAAAAATTGTTGGGTCAACGGTTTATGCCGGTGATTTCTTTATGTCAAACATGCTGCATGCGAAGGTATTTCGCAGCTCTTTGGCACACGCAAAAATTAAACATCTGGATACCAGCAAAGCGAAAGCGCTTCCAGGGGTTGCCTGCGTTCTGACTGCGGATGATCTGCCTTCTTCCATTCTGGTTACGGATATGCCGGGTCAGACTGGACAGAAACGGCGCGCCGGGACTGATGCGCAGGTTCTGGCAAAGGATACGGTACGGTATGCAGGAGAACCCATTGCTCTGGTAGCAGCCGATACATTGGCGATAGCCGAACAGGCGTTGAAACTCATCGAAATTGAGTATGAAGCATTGCCGGGCGTGTTTGATCCGCTTGAAGCAATGAAGCCCGGCGCGGTGATCGTCAACGAGCCGGATAATATCGTTGGCAAGTGGAAGTTACGCAAAGGCGACTTAAAGAGCGGTATGGATTCGGCTGATCTGGTTGTCGAAAACACCTTCAAAGTTCCTTTCGTTGATGTAGCATTCCTGGAGCCTGAAGCAGGCGTGGCCTGGATTGATGAGAAAGGGGTTGTCACCATTCGGGTTTGTACCCAGGTCATCGAACACTTCCGCAGTATATCGTTGGCACTTAATATCCCGCAAAATAAACTGCACGTTCAAGGGACAATGGTCGGTGGCGGTTTTGGCGGTAAAGAAGATATCACCGTAGAAATTCATCTGGGACTTCTGACATTAGCCACCCAGCGCCCAGTTCGGTTGGAATATACCCGTGAGGAGTCTTTCAAGGCACATTCCAAACGTCATCCTTTTATCATTACGCACCGCACCGGCGTCAAGAAAGATGGACACATCACCGCTGCGGAGATCAGGTTGATTGCAGATTCTGGGGCATATCCCTATCTCAGTCCATATGTGCTGTTGTATGCAGCCGCAACATCCAACGGCCCATACAGCATTGATAATATCCATATTGATGCTTTTGCGGTGGCGACCAATAACCCGTTTACCAGCGCTTTCCGTGGTTTTGGAGCTCCACAGGCATGTTTTGCGTATGAACAACAGATGGATGCAATTGCCCAAAAGTTGAATATGGACCCGCTGGAATTCCGAAAAATCAATTATCTAAAAACCGGCGACACAACCGCCTCAGGTCAGAAAATTGACACCGCCATTTGGCTGGAAGAATCGGCGACGCGGGCATTGGAAGCGTTGGGTGAGAAAACTCCCAATCATGGCAATTTCAAGATCGGGCAGGGTTTTGCTTCCTATATGCAAAGCTATGGACGCATTAGTTGGTTTCACGACACTTCACAATCCTGGGTAAGCGTGGAATTAGATGGTTCTGTTGTGGTTCGCTGCGGCGTGCCAGACCTGGGCGCCGGACAAATTTCCTCGTTGTGTCAGATTGCCAGCGAAGTGTTGGGTGTGCCGATGGAACGGGTATCAATTTACAGCACTGACTCAGCGCTCACACCATTGGCGGGAACCAGTACAGCGACGCGTCAACTGTATATGTCGGGAAATGCCACTTTTCAAGCCGCAACGGCGGTCCGGAATACTTTGTTGGGTTGGGCTTCTATGCATTTTGAGGAATCAGTGGAAGACCTCGACATGGGAGATGGCAAGGTCTTCGTGAAAAAAGATCCAAGTCATTCAATTGACCTGGCGGCGCTTGCGAAAGTCTGTGCCGCGGAAGGGCTGCATTTAGCGAACCTGGCCATGTTCAAGGCGCCGTTCACAGAACCTCTCGATCCTGAAACCGGTCAAGGCGATATCTGGCCTGATTTTACTTTTGGGACGCAAGCGGTCGAGGTGGCAGTGGATACCGAAACAGGGGAAGTGGCGCTATTGAAGAGCGTTGCTTGCCATGATGTGGGGCGGGCGATTAACCCGGCGGCAGTCGTTGGGCAAATTCAGGGCGGCAGTACCCAGGGATTGGGTTACGCGTTGATGGAAGATGTTATTGTGGAAAAGGGAATTATCAAAACACCTACTTTCTCAGAGTACCTGCTTCCAACTTCTTGCGACTTCCCAACTACAAAAGTGATCATCTTAGAGTCTGGAACAGGCAAAGGACCCTTTGGCGCTAAAGGTATTGGTGAACCAGCCTTGACCCCAGCAGCTCCTGCTGTAGCTAACGCAGTAGCGAATGCCCTGGGTTTTCGTATTCACGATCTGCCAATCACGGCGGAAAAAGTCTGGAAAGCGTTGCAATCCAAATAATTTGGATGGGCTGTCCAATGAAAAGCGGACAGCCTTCTTTATCCTTGTCCGAACAAAACCAACCCGTCAATACCAATTTCCCAGGCTGGCAGTGCCTGTACAATTGATTTTCTGACAACCAATATTTCAGTCGGGTTATACAGGAATAGCCAGGGGGCATCTGCTTGGATAAGGCGGTAGGCTTGCCGGTATAAATCTGTCCGTTTCATTTCATCAACCGTCGCCCATGCTTTTTCCATTAAATCATTAACTTGCAGGTTTTCGTACCCCTCCCACCAGGGACCGGCGAATTTCGAATGAAGTTTTTCTCGCAGCACCCTATATGTGCTCATCGGGCTAGAATCAAACACGCACATATCCCCGATTTGTTTGGCACGCACCGTAAGTGAATATTGTTTGCGATCTTCGTGAACTCTCTCTTGCAGGTTTATCCCTACAGCAGCCCAATCTTCCCGCAGCATCGCAGCTATTTGGGCTGATTCATCCGGTAAACGCGCTGGCCGGTCTAATACGAGATCCAATCCACCTGCAAAGCCGGCTTCTTTGAGAAGTTCTTTGGCTTTTTCCGGGTTAAATTGATATGGTTTTAGAAATGGATCATACCCACTATGCATAGAGGTCAAAGGCCCATTGGTTCGCAAAGCATTTCCATGCAACAGTTTATCGATGATCTTATCTATGTTAGCAGCATAATTCAGCGCTTGCCGAATACGTTTATCAACACAAAGACCCTGACTGGCATTAAACATAAATATCACACAAACCGAAGTAGTGCGGTCTATGATTTGCATTTCTTTGCAATCATCAAAGCTGGTCTTTTTATCAGGCGAAATATATGTAATGATGTCAACTTTATGATCCAGAAAGGCTTTAACACGATCTTGTTCTTCAGGAATTTCTTTAAACACTAGAGAAACAACTGGCGCTAATCCAGCCCAATAGCTTTTGAATCGTTCCAGGTGAATTTCACCATCTTTTCCATTAATTAACTTGTATGGCCCGGTTCCCGGAATGGATGGCGTTACATTGTTGAAATATTTTTTGGGCAGGATTACCGCGTAAACTAGCAAATCGAGAAGATCAGCCATTGGTACCGGGGTTACAATTTGGATAGATGTTTTATCCAGGATGGAAATTTCAGCTTTTTCAAGATAGCCGGCCAAAAGCGCTGCAGTACCGTACTCTCCGGGCATGTCCGGGCTAATAGCACGGTGTATTGAAGCGGCAGCATCTTCTGCATCAAATATGGATCCATCGTGAAATTGAACGCCCTGACGCAGTAGGAAAGTCCATGTGCGAGCATCCTCGGAAACAGACCATTCGGTGGCTAATCCAGCTACAAAATGATTATTTTTGTCATACTTAACCAGTGATTCATATATCGAAAACCGGATGGATAAGACAGCTCGTGAATCAACCCAAATGTGCGGGTCGTTGATATAAGCAGAAGGCTGCCCTATTACGACTTTATCAATTTCTACCATATTACCTCTTCTTTTCGGATGGTTTACAGCACAAAATGGCAGGCTACAAAATGACCAGGCGAAGCCTGGCGCCATTCTGGTCTTTCTTGAGCGCAAAGATCTTTTGCCAACGGGCAACGTGTTCTGAAACGACAACCGGATGGCGGATTGACCGGGCTGGGAACATCACCAGTGAGAATTATGCGGTGCCGTTTTCTTTCTACTGCAGCATCCGGTACTGGAACAGCAGATAGTAAAGCCTTGGTATATGGATGAAGCGGATTCTCATATAATTCATCACACACAGCCAATTCGGCCATTACCCCTAAATACATCACCGCAACTCTGGTACTGATATGGCGAACAATCGCCAGGTCATGTGCAATAAAGAGATAGGTAATACCCAATTTTTGCTGCAATTCTTCCAACAAATTTACAACCTGCGCCTGCACTGAAACATCCAGGGCTGAAATCGGTTCATCGCAAATGATGAAATCGGGCTTCAATGAGAGAGCCCGGGCAATTCCAATTCGCTGGCGTTGACCACCAGAAAATTCATGTGGATAACGCCGTAAAAATGCTGGATTTAACTGAACAAGTTCAAGCAGCTCTTCTACAAATTCTTCCGATTGCTTCCAGGTGGTCAAACCATGTTCAACAGCCGGTTCAGCAATTATTTCACCCACTTTCATGCGAGGATTTAAACTTGCATAAGGGTCCTGGAAAATCATTTGCATCCGTACCCGCAGCTTGCGCATCTTTTCAACAGGCAGTTTTAGAATTTCGATCCCATCAAAAGTAATATTTCCTTTTGTTGGTTCGTAAAGTCTTAATATTGTGCGGCCTGTAGTCGATTTACCGCACCCGGACTCGCCAACCAAGCCAAATGTTTCTCCCTTAACAATATCAAAACTGATCCCATCCACTGCATGCACTGCACCTACCTGGCGTTGAAAGAGGCCTTCCATAATGGGAAAGTGTTTAACCAGGTTATCTACTTGTAATAATGGTAATAAGGAACCCATTAGCGTAACCTTCCAGTTTCAGGATCAATCCAGCAGGCTACACGGTGATCACTGCTTATTTCAATAAGGGAGGGATTCTGTCCACATTTATCCATTGCATAGCGACAGCGAGGTCTAAATGGACATGTTTCAGGCTTATGAAGAAGTAAGGGGGGCGTTCCTGCAATGACGTTCAATTTTTGTTGTTTACTTGATCGATCAAGACGCGGTAAACTGGCAAGTAGTCCAATAGTATATGGGTGCTGGGGATGAGAATAAAGTTCATCCACCAGAACATCTTCGATAATATACCCGCCGTACATTACCAATACTCTACGGGCAATTCCGGCTACAACGCCCAAGTCGTGGGTGATCCAGATAATCGCCATACCCAGCGAATCACGCAAATTTCGGATAAGTTCAACAATCTGTGCCTGGATGGTCACATCCAGGGCCGTGGTTGGTTCATCGGCAATTAAAACATGGGGTTTGCAGGCCAATGCCATTGCAATCATCACTCTTTGTCGCATTCCACCTGAAAACTGATGCGGATAATCTTTCATGCGGTGGTTTGCTTCCGGGATTCCGACCATTTCAAGGAGTTCTATCGTGCGGTCTTCTGCTTCTTTTTTGGACAGTTTACGATGGCGGAAAAGTGGCTCAGAGACCTGATCATAAATCGTGAAAACCGGATTAAGGCATGTGATTGGATCCTGGAAAATCATGGATATTTCAGCGCCGCGGATATCTCGGATTTCGCGATCAGAGATGGTCAAAAGGTCTTTGCCTTTAAAAATAACCCGACCATTTTCAATTTTTCCAGGGGGGTCTGGGATAAGACGCAATGCTGACATCATGGTGACACTTTTTCCACAGCCGCTTTCACCAACGACACCAATTGTTTCCCCTTCATACAAATCAAAAGAGACGCCATTGACTGCATGAACTACCCCTTCAGGCGTGTAAAAGCGGGTTTCCAAGTTTTGTATTTTTAAGATTGCATCTGATTCTGTAAATACCATAAGAATAATTCCTAATATTTATAAACGGAGGCGGGGATCCAGGTAGTCACGCAGCCAGTCACCAAACAAGTTAATTCCCAAAACCGTAATGGAAATCGCCAGGCCAGGAAGGACAGCAATCCACCAGTGACTTTGCAGAAAATCACGAGCATCGGAGAGCATTTGCCCCCACGAGGGAATAGATGGATCAATCCCCAATCCCAGGAATGAAAGGCTGGCTTCCGATAAGATGGTATCGGCCATTGTGAACGAAGCCACAACGATGATGGGTGCAAATGCATTTGGCAAAATATGGCGGGTGAGAATGCGTTTAAGGCTTATGCCGCAAGCCTGAGCAGCCATTATATAGGTTTCCTCTTTCACCGAAAACACCTGCCCACGAATAATACGGGCATAGCGTACCCAACCTCCAATGGCCAACACAAGAATGAGGGTGGGCAGCCCTCCTTTGAAAGCCGCCATCAGGAAGAGCGCCAACAATATATATGGAAAAGATAGCTGTACATTCATCAACCAGGAAATGATTGAATCAACTCGGCCGCCAAAGTAACCGGCCATCAACCCCAGGGTGACTCCCATTCCAGCTCCGAGAAGAACTGAAACTATACCAACCAGTAATGATATTCGGCTGCCATAGATGATCCGGCTGGCAATATCTCTTCCCAGGGAATCGGTACCAAGGGGGTATTCAGGATTACCACCTTCCATAAACCACATAGGTTTTAGACGTTCACGGGGAATTTTCAGGTTATATGGCTTAGGCGCGAGTTGATCAGCAAATATTGCTGTGAAAACAATCAAAACAATTATCACAAAACCAACGAACCCCGATCTATGATTGAAGAGCTGTGTAAAAAATTTTACGACCGGCGGTTTTTGAGGAGCAAGGATTGGTTCAAGTTCAATAGTGGTCATTTGTAAGAAATCCTTGGATCCAAAACAGTATAAATAACATCGACAAACAGGTTAACAAATACAAAAATTGCAGCAGAAAATAGAACAACTCCTTGAACCAGAGGAAAATCGCGTTGTAAAACAGCCATAATTACCAGGCGGCCCACCCCGGGCCAGGCAAAAACGGTCTCAATTACCATTGCGCCTCCCAACAGGTCGGCAAAGAGTAGACCTATGTAGGTAACCACTGGAATAGCAGCGTTTCGTAATGCGTGCTTCCAAACTACTACGTTTTCCAACAAACCTTTCGCACGTGCCGTACGGATATATTCTTTACCCAATACCTCCAGCATTCCTGAACGGATAAGGCGTGTAAGGCGTCCGGTGAGGTAAAAACCAAGGGTCACGGCAGGCAAAACCAGGTGCTTGGGGGTACCAGCGCCTGAGATTGGCAGCCATTGTAGAATTACTCCAAACACCAATACAAGCATCAACCCTGTCCAGAATGAAGGTGCGGCTTGCCCAACCAGAGCGATAGCCGTACCTAACATGTCCCAAAAACTGTTTCGCTTAAGCGCAACAAAAATACCAAGCGGAAAAGAAATAAGAAGACTAATTAATAAGGCAGAAAAGGTAAGCTTGAGCGTGTTGGGTAATTTATCGACTATCAATTTGGTTACGGGCTGGCTGTGACGGATCGATTTCCCCAAATCCCCTTGAGCTACCTGCAACATATAATTTCCAAATTGAACGGGGAGAGGTTTGTCGAGCCCAAATTCTTTACGAAAATCAGCCAATTGAGCTGCTGTTGCCCCATCCGTCAGCATCAGACGAGCAGGGTCACCTGTAGCCCGAGTGATAATAAACGTGATTGCAACTGCGCCCAACAAGACAAGAATGGATTGAAGCACTCTACGAATAATATAGTTTGTCATAAGAACGGTTGAAAAATCTGATTATGGAAAGAAAATTTATTATCTTTAAATTCAATCAGATTATTCTCGAGGAGCTTTTTCAGCCTCCCCGAGAATATCCATCAGAAATTTATTTCAGAGTAGCTTGCCAGAGGTCGTAGTAACCATCATAGTAAGGGAGTAATTCAAAGCGGTTGCTTTGTCCCTGGAATGAAGGCAGACGCCACAGGTAAAGCCAGGGCATGTCAGCCCAGAGGATATCCTGGGCTTTGTAGATAAGCTCCATGCGTTTGGCTTCGTCGGTTTCTACTTTAAGGGCATCGACAGTGGCATCAAATTCTTTGCTGACATAGTTTCCAGCATTGTCAATGTCTGTGGAATAGAAGGTGTTTAATTCTTTGACAGGGAGCATGTAGGTTCCCAATCCCAGGTACATTAGACCGGGGTGATCATGGGTTTCAAGAAGTTCCCAAAGCTTATTTTCTTCAATTACTTCCAATTTGACTTTAATGCCAACATTTTCAAGGTCCTGGGCAAGTAATTGGGCAACTTCCTTATCGTTACCGAAAGCACCAGCGGTGGTTTGCAAGTCAATCTCAAAACCATCCGGATAGCCGGCTTCAGCCAACAGAGCCTTGGCTTTTTCCGGATCAAAAGTAAATGCTTTGGTAGTTGGGCTATTGCTGGGTGGATTCACAATCGCCTGAAGTGGTTCGGTCGCGCCGCCTAAAAGTGTGTCGATGATCGTCTGGCGATCAATGGCGTACTGAAGGGCTTCACGTACTTTTGGTTTCGCAAGAATGGGATTCTTGAACTGATAAGAGAGGTGCATCTTGCGCAGGTATTGGTAAGAAACCAGGCGAGATTTGTCAGAATTAGCCTGCTTGGCCAGATCTGCGGACAGATTGGCAATAAGATCGACATTTCCAGTCGTCAATTCATTGAGGCGCTGTGAAGCTTCGGGGATGACTCTGTACATGGCTTTCTTGATGGCTGGTGCACCCTGGAAGTATTCTTCATTCGCTACCACACTCAAATGATCATCTTTTACCCATTCAACAAATTTGAAGGGGCCAGTGCCGATCGGTTTGATAGCTGCATCATCTTCACTGAGGGTTGAATAGTACTTTGGGGCAACAATGAAAGTTCGGCCAAGGTACCAGAGCAGGTCGTTGAAGGGTTTTTCAGTGATGATCTGGACAGTGAAATCATCAATTTTCTTGAGTTCTTTGAAGGGGGTTTCATAGAAAATGGCATTAAACTTCTTGAACTTTTCACTTTGCATCCGCTCAAAAGAGAAGACCACTGCGTCAGCATTAAATGGTTCTCCATTGTGGAATTTGGCGTTTTCAACGAGTTTGAATTCCCAGGTATTGGGATCAACTCGGGTCCATGATTTCGCCAATTCAGGAATAGGTTTGCCTTCGCGGCTGTTCATAACCAGCACATCGAAAATCCAGAAACCTATCGAGCGGTTAAACATCCCATTAAACTTATGAGGATCCATTGTCTGTGCATCAGCCGGATTTGCTAACACAATGGGTTTTTCCATAGTGTCATTCACGGGAGCAGCAGGGGCAGCGGGCGCTGCAGGGGCTTCTGTTGGAACAACAGGAGCTACTGTCGGGGCGGCAGGTGCTTAAGAAGGTGCCGCTGGAGCGGCTGGTGCGGCTGGGGCGGCCGCAGGTGCACAAGCACCCAAGATCATGCTGAAAAGCACAATCAAGCCAATCAATAAATTCATTTTTTGTCGCATAATTCTCTCCTTATTATTTTTCAAAATAGGCTAAACAACAAGCCTTTTATACTGCGGATTGGACTTCAATTACATGACCTTCGGGGTCATTGAAGAGAAACGCTCTGATTTTCATCTCTTCATTCTTCTTTAACTCGTGGTGAATATGGATGCCTTTCTCTTTGATAAATTCATACCATTCATCCACATTCGGCACCCGGAAACACAGGATGATTGGTTTTGTCTCACTTGCTTTGTGGTAACCACGGTTTCCATCAACCAAACCGACATAACCACTATTTGAAGTCTGGTATATCTTGCACCAGCCTTGATCAATCGCAAGCGTAAAACCCATCACGTCTTCATAGAATGACATGGCTTTTGGTATGTCATTAAAGTAAATGAACACAATGCTCATGTCAACCCCCGGGTTATTCGCCTTAATATTTTCCATTTAGCCTCCTTTCTTTAGAAATTACCAGTTATGCAGGATGCCCTTATAAACAAGCATCACAGCGCCCATTACTGTTGCCTTTGAACCCAGGTTGGATGATTTGATATTGGGAACCCGGAGGGTTTTCCCTTTCAGATATTCGGAAATCATCGGTGTAATGACCTGAGATTCATCTGCCATGCGACCTGAAATGATGATCATCTCCAGGTCCAATAATGAGGAAATATTCGAAAACATAAGCGCCAATGGGGGGACGATAGTTTCGATTACCTCTAATGCCCACGGCTCTCCCTGCCCAGCCGCCTGATAAACTTGTTTTGGATCATCAAGGTGAGCTGCCTTGCCAGGATTTATCCTCTCCAGCAATATTCGACCTTTGCGGAGAACATTAGGAGAAGACACTAACATCTCCATTATCCCCTGCGATTCTAGATCGTGATGATTAATCTGTGGTTGAAACTCATAAGCCGGGATGAAATTATCAATTCGTCCGCTATTAAAATTGGACCCGCGGAAAAGATTTCCATCAAGCACCAGTCCGCACAACACCCGTGTCCCAAGGGTAACACAGGCGAAGTTTGACAATCCTTGCCCCAAACCAAAGCCATGCTCGCCAATTGTTGACAGGCTAACATCATTATCCAGAAAGAGGGTAAACCCGGTTTCCGTATAAAGCAGTTTTGCAAGATGAAAATTCTCCCAGCCCATCATGGCAGATTGCAGTACAATACCATTTTCATGATCTACAATTCCACCGATACCCAATCCAATCCCATAAATTTTTGAGCGTTCTACTTTAGTCTCGTTTTGCAATCGCTCTATCAAAGACAATAAACGTCGGTAATTCTCAACTCCATTGCCTTTTTCAACCGGCTCGATCATTTCGGTATGGATTGTGCCAGATAAATCTGCCACCATGCCACGGATATTCGGAAAAGCCAGATCGATCCCAATTACGAAATGAGATTTCCCATTAAATTCAAAAAGCTCGCCGGGTCTGCCTCTACCTCGTTCAAAATCATTATGGTCCTGGCAGATCAGATCTTCGCGAAGCAGCTCTTCTACTTGGCGATTAACAGTTGGCACACTGATACCGGTCAGCCTGGCTATTTTTGCCTTAGAAACCGCCCCTTCAGCCCGGATGGTGTTAACAATAACCGTCCGGTTGAAAGTACGAATATTTTCGATTTTATAACCACGAGAAACAAGCATAGGGGCAACTTTAAAGAAGCGGAATAAGTGCAGCTATCTTTTGTTCAAATTGAGAAGAAGTTGTACCGAAAGTATAGCAAAGAATAGGTTGTTGTCAACCCCCAATTATTCAGCAATAAAAATGAATTAGAAAAATCAAAAATTCAGTGGGATTAGTGGGAATAACTGAAAAAGCCCTTCGTTTTTCTTAGGGAAAATGTCAGTATTTTTTTGCTGGCACGGGGAAAGTTTCGACCAGTAGGATTTGGATTAAACATCCTTTTGCAGTAGACTCATATATAATAAATATGATGCTGGAATCTTAAAGCATTACATCACTCAACCTGGCGAAAAGTATAGAAAACTATTATGAATGATTTCATTTCTCCCTTCAATAACGGATCTCCTGTCGAAATACCCCCAATTACGCTGGAACAACTGCCAGAACAATTGCAGGCTGCCTCAGCCCGGGCCGGTTGGAACTCACTGATGCCGGTGCAGTCCAGCGCCATCCCTTACTTGCTTGCCGGGCGCAACATGATGATCCAGGCTCGCACCGGAAGCGGTAAAACGGGCGCTTATCTTCTACCAATGCTGGAAAGGCTTAATCCCAGCCGCCGCTATTGCCAGGCGCTGATTCTCGTGCCAACGCGCGAACTTGCCCGCCAGGTTTGGCGCGAAACCGAAACTATTTGCGAAGGTACTGGTTTGCGGAGTGTAGCCGTTTATGGAGGGGTTGGTTACGGTGCACAAATTGAAGCGTTCAGACAGGGCGCCCATATTGTGGTGGGAACCCCGGGACGAGTTCTTGATCATTTACTGAAGCGTACATTTTCGCTCGATCACCTCGATATGCTGGTTTACGATGAAGCAGATCACATGCTTTCGATGGGTTTTTACCCGGATATGGAAGAGTTGCAACGTTATTTGCCCAAGCGCGCATTGCATACCTGTATGTTTTCAGCCACTTTCCCGGATGCAGTTTTGCGCACCGCGCGCAGATTCGTCCACGAGCCTGAGTTTATTTCTCTGAGCAGCGACCATGTTCACGTCACGGATACTGAGCATATCTTTTACATTGTTCCAGGAATGGATAAAGACCGCTGCCTTGTTCGCCTGATTGAAACTGAGAATCCAAGTTCAGCGATTATCTTTTGCAACACGAAAGTAAGAGTTCACTATATTGCAGTTGTACTGCAACGATTTGGGTATGATGCAGATGAGTTGAGCGCAGACCTCTCGCAAAAAGACCGCGAACTTGTCCTGGGGCGAGTTCGTGAGGGGACGCTGCGTTTTCTGGTTGCCACGGATGTAGCCGCGCGCGGGTTGGATATTCCCAATCTTTCACACGTTTTCCAATATGAACCTCCGGATGATGTTGAGAGCTATATCCACCGCGCTGGGCGAACTGGTAGGGCGGGTGAATCCGGAACAGCAATCACCCTGGTAAATACCGGCGAAAAGATGGCTATCAATCATATTGCCAAATACTACAGTATTGATATGCAAGAACGGCCGATGCCTATGGATGTCGACGTGGCTGATATTGTTGCCGAACGGCTGACTGCTCTACTAGAATCTCGCTTACGAACGCGGGACAAGCTTCAGACTGAACGGAGTAAACGGTTTGTGACGCTTGCCCGCAGCCTGGCTGAGAGTGAAGACGAAATGCCAATCATCACCATGCTTCTGGATGATCATTATCAGCAATTGCTGCATGCCGCAGTGTTGAAGCCGAGCGATATTCCTGTTGCCGCTGAACGAAAGAACCAGACAGCGCGCCACCGTCCGCGGAGAGATGGCCGACGAAATTGATCTAAATTACAGCTCGCGGTCAAACAGCGAATTAAAATTAAGATGATGCTATTCCCATCACAAGGCCAAAAACATGCTTGACGAGGAAAGTGAAGGCGTACAACCCGCATGGGTTTTCTCGGTCAGTGGACTTCCAGAAAACGAACTTACACTATTAAAGAAATCATGGGCGGATATTTTTACCAGAAATTCTTATTTCAGCTTAATGAGGAAGCTTTTTCTGAATTATTCGCCGAGTTGCCATCCCGCCCGAAGCTGCCAATCAAGTTATTGGTAGGGTTAGAAGCGCTGAAAGTTGGCAATGGTTGGAATGATGTTGAAATGCGCGATAGCTTTTTCTATAATCTACAGGTATGTTATGCGCCTGAAATGTCCAGCCCAAGTAGGTGAGCGGGATCCGCGATGGCATTTACGCTTTAGTCAACAACAAGTCAATATATCACAGATTCTGAGGCGGAATTTGTCCCATCAGACATAAGAGCAAAATATTTGGAGCGCAAGTTGAATAATTTGTTGCCTATATCCGGTATTGATCATATCAATTCGAGCAATAAATGCCCAAATCTTGTTAGCGAGAATGAAACCAATCGTTGACCATCAAGAAACCGATCATTATCCTTTTCGCGACAAGTCGAAAGAACGCCAAAATCTTCTAACGGATTGATCACCATGTATTCTAGCGCTACTCGAACAATCCACAGGGCGCTATCGTTTCTCTGTATAGACCTTTTCCAGCCGATTGCTTGAATCAACTGGTCTGCAAAGGTATCGAATATTATTTGCTCGCTAATAGTTTAGGCGCGTAAAATTGATGCCACTTTTGTGGTGAATTGGTCTGGCAGTCTATCGATGAAAATATCAGAGGAATAAGCAATCATCCAGTCAACTCGATACCACCAGGCGGCAAACAGAGCCCATAACTGGGCAGATGCTGGGAGAGTTAAAAACATTTCGCCTTCTGGAGTTAACCGCCAACGGCGGCTTGGTCCCCCGCCGATTAAGTTTGCGCCTTGCGCCAGCGCATGAACAAAGTAAATGGGCCAAACATCATTTTCAGTACGGAAACGAATAACTGTATTTCCAAATTTTGTTTCCAAAGCAGGCGGTTTAACGAAACTTGGAGTTAACTCTTCTATCACCTTAATCGGTAAATTTCCAGTGGAATTAGTTCCGGTTACTTTTTTATCTTCAAATATGTCAAAAAAGTTACGACGTCCTTGCGAAGTGCAAGCGCCTGTGTAATTTCATCGCTATCTTTGGTAAGGATCTTCGCCAATCGAATTGGATCGAAACGAGATTTTTGCGCGTCTTGCTCATCCTCGGTTCTGGCTGAGGATTCCAGGTCAATTCCGTTCTCTTCGTAGATGTAAACGTTCATTGATGGCTTTAAGATCAAACTTCTCAGGGTTGAAATCTTTTCCAGCCCATTCCAGATAGCTTTCATGTTCTTCATTTTGCGGGTCGCGGATAGCTTCCAAAAAACTTTCGTAGCCCCATGGTCCGCCAACGTCTTCTGGCGGACGGGAACGTTTCCCTGTGATGCATTGAGGCAAAATCATCCCTTTTGTGAACGGCAATATCTTTTCCACCAGCAGGATGTGCTCCCAACTGTCGCCAAAGTCGTATTCATACGTGAAGCGAGAGCCTTCCGTCAGGTTTAGTTTTCGCAACTTGAATTTCACTTCGTCCTTGATATCGAACTCGTTATCCTCATCGTTAGTGGGGTCGCCATAATGGACATTGCGAATATTGAACTCGTGCAGGTGATAGTCCAACCAACCAAATACATCCTGAATAGAATTATGAAGATCGAGCAGGTTTATATTGTCCGACACCAGGATGCGCCGCCAGATAGGTGGGTGGATGGAATTGAGTGTTACTTTAATTTGGTAGACATTGGCAAGTTCCGAATAGCTCATTTTAGATATCCTTTCTTAATTCGTTTGCCGTATCAAACGTCCAAAGTTATCAATGGTCAGCAAGTCAATCTCAGCGGGTCGTTGCAGGAATGGACGAAAATCAGCAAGGGCTGCATTCCAATCAAGTGATTTCAAACGCTCATAAATTATTCCTCGCCAATTATCAAGTTTTGGAACTGAGTTTGCCCAATGGGTCTGGATCAACACATTTTCCAGTAAAACTAAATTGGTTCAGGCCAGTTGGGATCGCTCAGATACCACATTAAGTCGTAAAGATCACGCCCAGTTGCAGAGTTACGCTGTAGGATTACATGCAATTTACCGGACAAGAGCGAAGCACGATCGTGGTGCTGAAGCCGCAAGGGCAGAAAGCGGCGTACCAGATTCGTTTCCAATCCATCTCCTTTGGGTGGGAGCGTATCCACCACGATTTTATTCATAAAGGCGTCGTTCGGCTGAGGAGAGAGGTTAAGTTCGTAGAGAAGACCGCAAAATCGTACAAAGGCAGAATTACCCGTTTTCTAATCGTTTAGCTTGATTTGGACATTATACCCTTCTGTACCAAATACAGACTGAATTTTTTTCAGGTAATATCGGAAATCATAGTTTGCAAGGGGACGTTCCAAAGCAAAATCAAGGTCTTCAGAAAAGCGAGCATTGCTAAACAGAAATCGAAGGGCGCCCTGAAACGCCAGCGGGATCATCGCCCCAGAACGCTGCAAGCCTTCCAGAATACATGCTTGCAAATATTCTCTTACTTTATACGCTTTTCAACCGGATTTGGTTGATTGCGAATTATGTCGACCAAGAATTCTCTCATAGAGAGGCGTACCCTGATTTTTCTTCTTCAACCAGATGTTGAATTATTTTCGCCGCACGGATAAGTTACGGTTTATTCGCAGTGGATGCCAGCCGCTGGAGTATTTCCATATTCAATAGATCAAGTGACTGCAAACGAAAGGAAAGTAAGGAACCGTCTTTTTCACCGCCAGGCTGCAGGTAAATTAGGTTTCAACAACGTAGCCCTTTTATATAACAGGGCTCGGCAATTGATTTTGGGTGATAATGCTGTTACTTATAATGGCATTCTCGAAGGTAATGATGTTGAACCAGGGATTTGAGAGAGGTTGGTGTGATCAAGGCATTAATATATTTGTTTGGAATGAAAAACTGATTAACCGCATTTGACATATTCCTAAAAAAAAATATAATTGAAAAACATTTTCAT